>JBKHWY010000031.1:0-16747 GCA_046566285.1 Gammaproteobacteria bacterium
CACACATCCAGGCTGGCCTGGGTGCCGTCGGTGATGAACACCTGGCTGGCGTCGCACAGCACCGCGCGGGAGGCGCGCAGGTGCTCGGCGATGGCGGCGCGCAGCTGCGGTTCGCCGGCCGGGTCGCCATAGTTCAGCTGGTGCGCCGCCAGGCCCCGCCAGGCGCGCTCCAGCAGGCGGCGCCACAGCGCCAGCGGAAAGGCGTCCAGTGCCGGCACGCCCGGCGCGAAGGCCTGGCCATCGTTGCCGACGGTGGCGGCGTCACGCAGCCCGCGCGCCCGGCTCGACAGCCCGGCCTGCGCCAGCGGGCCAGGGGCCGGCGCGGGCGCCACGGCCAGGCTTGCCACCACCGTGCCGCGCCGGTCCGGCACGACCAGGCCTTCGCTGGCCAGCTGCTCGTACGCGTACAGGACGGTATTGCGGGCCAGGCCCATGGCCTCGGCCAGTGCACGGGTGGCCACCAGGCGGGTGCCCGGCGCCAGCGTGCCGTCGCGGATGGCGGCGCGCAGGCAGCCGTGCAGCAGGCGCTGGCGCGGCCAGCCGGCGTGCTCGGGCGCGCGCGCAAAGGCATCGAACAGCAGGGTGTAGTCCATCGTCGCTTCCGGTGTGGCTCCATGAAAAAGGCGGCTCCTGGATCTACTCCTGGAGCCAAGCCGCCCATTATAGTTGGCATTCCAACCACTTCAAGACAACAATGAATACCCCTCCTTCCGCCCGCACCACCGTCAAGCGCGTCGCCAACTACGCATCGTACGACCCTGCCCTGCTGCATGCCATCATCGACGCCGCCTACATCTGCCATATCGCGTTCGCCGATGGCGAGGGCGCGCACTGCATTCCGACCGCCTGCTGGCGCAGCGGCGAGCATCTCTACATCCACGGCTCGAACGGCAGCCGCATGCTGCGCCGCCTGAGCGAACAGGAGTGCTGCGTGACGATCACGCATGTGGATGGGCTGGTGCTGGCGCGCTCGGCGTTCAACCACTCGATGAACTACCGCAGCGCGATGATCTACGGCCGCTTCGAGGCCGTGGACGAGGCCGGCAAGCGGGCGGCCCTGGAAGCATTCATGGAGCATCTTGCCCCCGGCCGCCAGGGGGAGATACGCGCCGGGAACGACAAGGAATATGCCGCCACCACCGTGCTGCGCATCGCGCTGGCGGAGGCAGCGTGCAAGACGCGCACCGGCCCCCCCAAGGATGACGAGGAAGACATGGCGGTCGGCGCCTGGGCGGGCGTGCTGCCGCTGGCGCAGCAGCGCCTGGCCCCGCTGCGCGAGGCAGCGTGTACGGCGCCGGCGCCGGCTTACGTGCGCGCCTGGGCGTCTGAAGAAGCGTAGACGACTGTCGTCACGCTTTTAGGACGACGGCCCGCTGTCGGCCCGCAGCGGATCGATCGCAATCTCCTTGGCCAGCGCCATGTTAAACGCGGGCAGGTCGTCCGGCTTGCGGCTGGTGACCAGCATGCCATCGACCACCACCTCGTCGTCGCTCCATTCGGCGCCGGCGTTGCGCAGGTCGTTCTGCAGGCTGGGCCAGCTGGTCAGGTGACGGGCCTGCGCCACGCCGGCGTCGATCAGGGTCCAGGGCCCGTGGCAGATGGCGCCGATGGGCTTTTGCTCGGCGGCGAAGTCGCGGATGAAGCTGATCGATTCAGGCGACAGGCGCAGCTGGTCGGGATTGTTGACGCCGCCCGGCAGCACCAGCGCGTCGAAGTCGCCCGGCTTGGCATCGCGCACGTTCATCTCCACTTCAAAGGTGTCGCCCTTG
This sequence comes from Gammaproteobacteria bacterium, assembly GCA_046566285.1. Taxonomy (GTDB): domain Bacteria; phylum Pseudomonadota; class Gammaproteobacteria; order Burkholderiales; family Burkholderiaceae_D; genus Telluria_A. Next base: position 1,770 of record JBKHWY010000031.1, read on the forward strand.
TCGGTGTGATTGAAGCCCTGCACCTTGTCGCCCGGGTTCTTGGGCGACACCAGCACCACCTTGGCGCCGTGCTCTTCCAGGAAGCTGCGCGGCGAGGTGTATTCGATCTGCTCCACTCCGTCAGTCATCAGGACCGCCACGCGCTTGCCGTGCAGCGTGAAGCCATCCGGGTGCTTGGTGCCCTGCATTGCATTGTCCAGTTCCATGTGAATTCCTCCAATCGTAAGCGGGTTGTCAGGCATGCACCGATTGTAGAACCCGATGCCGGCAGACGGCGCTCGGCTGACCATTCGGCGACGATGCGCGCTTTTGCCTTCCCGATGCCCGAAAAAGGATTACTATTGGCAATATCCGACGATGGAGGAGAGCCGCCTTGCCCATCAATTATTCGCGCAGGCTGACCGGCACGGCCCGCCGCAAGGACAGCAACCGCGACCTCGGCTACGTGCTGGCCTTTGTCGCGGGCGCCATCAACGCGGCGGGCTTCCTGGCCGTGCACCAGTACACCTCGCACATGACCGGCATCGTGTCCTCGATTGCCGACCACCTGGTGCTGCGCAGCTACGGCCCGGTGCTCACGGGCCTGTTTGCCCTGCTGGCGTTTGTCGGCGGCGCCGCCTGCTGCGCCCTGATGGTCAATGGGGCGCGCCGGCGCGCCCTGCACAGCCAGTTCGCCATGCCCTTGCTGCTCGAAGCGATCCTGCTGCTGGGCTTTGGCCTGCTGGGCGCGCGCCTGGGCAGCGATGGCGCGTCGGTGACGCTGACGGTCATGCTGCTGAGCTTTATGATGGGCCTGCAAAACGCCACCATCACCAAGATCTCCAACACGGAAATCCGCACCACCCACATTACCGGCGTGGTCACCGACATCGGCATCGAGCTGGGCAAGCTGGCCTACTGGAACGGCGCCAGCAACGCGCCGCCGGTGCGCGCCAACATCGACCGGCTGAAGATGCTGGCCCTGCTCGCCCTGCTGTTCTTCATTGGGGGCGTGACTGGCGCGCTGGGCTTCAAGCATGCCGGCTACGTGGCCACCCTTCCACTGGCGCTGGTGCTCATTGCGCTGGCCATTGCCCCGGTCCTGGACGATCTGGCCGCCTGGCGGCGCCCCTCCTAGGGCCATCCGCCTCCTCATCTGCACCCTTGTGGTGCATCAAAAAAGCCCAGGTATGCCGGTAGCATAGTCGGGACAGGCCCTCACCCGGGCCGGTCGACAGGAGCTTTCATGATGAGCAAGCCCATGCTGAGCAAGCCCATGCGCTTTACGGTGGCCGCCCTGGCGCTGCTGGCGATGCTGGCGGTCGCGGCGGTCATGGCCGGCAGCCGCCTCGGGGAGCGCAAGCAGCATCGCCGCCTGCAGGTGGCGGTGCGCCCGGTGTCCGTGCCCACCGACGCGGCGCATGTTGCGCGCGGACGCTACCTGTTCAACACACGCGGCTGCGCCGACTGCCACGGCGGCAGCGGCGCGGGCAAGGAAATCATCCGCAGCCACGGCATGCTGGTGGTGTCGCCCAACATCACGCTGGGGGCCAACAGCGCGGTGGCGAATTACCGCGTCGAGGATTGGGTGCGCACGCTGCGCCATGGTGTCAAGCCGGACGGCACGCCGGTGATGGTGATGCCCAGCGAGGACTTCAACCGCATCCCCGACGACGACCTGGGCGCCCTGCTGGCCTACCTGGCCACGCTGGCGCCCACACCCGGGCAGGCGGGCATGGTCCAGCTGCCGACCATGGTGAAAGTGATGTACGCCTTCGGCGCCGTGCGCGACGCCTACGAGATGATCGACCACAGCCTGCCGCCGGCGCTGGCGGCGCCGGCCGAACTGTCGCTGGCGCACGGCGAGTACGTGGCCACCTCTTGCATGAGCTGCCACGGCCAGAACCTGTCCGGCGGACGCATCCCCGGCGCGCCGATGGAGTGGCCCAGCCCCGCCAACCTGACGCCGGGCAGCGGCAGCGCCATGGCGCGCTACCCGACGCCGCAAGCCTTCATGGCCATGCTGCGCAGCGGGCGGCGGCCGGACGGCACGCCGATCAGCCGGGTGATGCCGTTCGAATCGCTGCGGCAGATGAGCGACGCGGACGTGATCGCCCTGCACCGCTACCTGCGCAGCCTGCCCCCACGGCGGGCCGGCCAGCGTTAGCGCACTCGCCGCACCGACGACAGCTGGCTGCTCAACTGGCCCAGGTGCGGGTAGCGCCCCGGTCCGTACACCTGGCAGCGGCCACGGAAGTCGGCGTGTTCGCAGAATTCCCACTGGCCGTAATGGATGATGATCGACTGGGCCCGGTCGTTAAAGTCCATCATCTGGAAGTCGCGCAGCGACTGTTCGCTCAATTCGCGCCGGTCGCCCTGGAATTCGGCATGGCGGAACAATTCGATGGCCGGGCCGCCGCGCTCGCCGTCGCGCCACTCGCCCCGACGTTCCTCGCGCAGTTCGCGCCGCTCATCGCGGCGTTCATCGCGGCGTTCCTCCCAGCGCTCGCGCCGCTCGCGGTCTTGCCAGCCGCGTCCGCCGCCCACCTCGCGCAGCGACGACAGCCGGTCGCCCAGGCGATTCAGATCCGCGTATTCGCCCGGCCCCAGGGTGATGCACTCGCCCCGGAAGTCGGCGTGCTCGCACAGTTCCCAGCGGCCCGAGCGCACCACCAGGCTGGAGGCGCGGTCGTTGAAGCCCATGTCGGTGAGATTGCGCACCGGCCCCTGCAAGGTGATGTCGCGCCCGCCAAAGCCGGGGCGGGAGAACAGGGTCAGCTCGCCCGCCACAGCGTTGGCCTGTGTGAACCAGGCGGCGCCGGCCACCAGGGCCAGGGTGAGAGCACGTTTGATCATGGTGAGTTCCTCTTTCAGTTCGCTTCTTTGGGCAGGTGAGCCCGGTCGATAGAGGCGGGCCGCTCCAGGCAACCCGCCATGGGTAGTTAACGCCACCCAACCCGGCTATGGTGACATGACTGTGTAACAAATGGCTACTGCTGACCTCGCTTTAAGCCACGGGCGTGCGCTGGCGATTCTGGCTAGAATTAGCGTTTCGCTCAGTTCGCAAGCTCATGACCGCCCAGCACAGCCCCTCCCCCATCCGCACCGAAATTGCCGCCCTGTGGAAGCTGGCCTGGCCGATGCTGGTCGGGCAGGTCGCCACCGTCGGCATGGGGGTGGCGGACGTGGCCATGACGGGCCATGTCAGCGCCGACGAACTGGGCGCGGTGTCGCTGGGCGCCTCGGTCTGGACCATCATCCTGGTCACCGTGATGGGCACCATGATGGCCATTAATACGGTGGTCGCGCACGAGATGGGCGCCGGCCGCTTCGACCAGATCCCGCACTCGGTGCGCCAGGCCTTGTGGAAGGGCCTGGGCGTGGGCCTGGTGGCCTGCCTGCTGGCCAACCTGGCCACGCTGGTGTTCGACCACATCGGCCTGGAGCCCCAGGTGAAGACCAGCGCCTCCACGTTCCTGCACGTGATCAGCCTCGGCATGCCCGCCTTCGGCTGCTACCGCGCGCTGTACGGCTATACCACCTCGATCAACCAGACCAAACCGGTGATGGTGATCGCCCTTCTTGGCCTGCTGTTCAACATCGTGGTGAACTGGCTGCTGGTGTTCGGTAACCTGGGCTTGCCGCGCATGGGCGCGGTCGGCTGCGCCGTGTCCACCGCCCTCGGCATGTGGCTGATGCTGTTTGCCATGGTGTTCTGGATCCGGCGCGCCGAACCCTACCGCCAGACCGATCCGTTCACCGGCTGGGAAGGCCCCAACTGGGCGGAGATCGCCGGCATGCTGCGCCTGGGCCTGCCCATCGGCGTGACCTACTTTGCCGAAGTCAGCGCGTTTGGCCTGGTCAGCCTGCTGCTGGCGCCGTTCGGCGTGGTGCAGGTGTCGGCCAACCAGATCGCCCTGAATTTTTCCTCGCTGACCTTCATGGTCCCGCTCAGCTTCGGGATTGCCCTCATCAGCCGCGTGGGCCAGGCGCTGGGTGAAGGCAATCCCGAGCGGGCCCGCTTCGTCGCCTGGACCGGGGTGCGCATGTCGCTGGTGTTCGCGGTGGCCTCGGCGGCCTTCATTGCCACCTTCCGCTGGCAGATCGCGCGCGCCTATACGTCAGACGCGGCGGTGCAGGAACTGTGCGTGCACCTGCTGCTCCTGGCCGCCGTGTTCCAGCTGTCGGACGCGGCCCAGGTGGCGGCATCCTCCGCCATTCGCGGGTATAAAGTCACGCGCGCACCGATGCAGATCCAGCTGCTGGCGTTCTGGGGCGTGTCGCTCCCCGTCGGCTATGTGCTGGGCACGGCGCCACGCTGGATCGGCTTTGCACCGGCCGTGCCGATGGCGGCCACCGGCTACTGGATCGGCCTGGTGCTGGGCCTGACGGTGGCGGCCAGCCTGCTGCTGGTGTCGCTGCGCCGGCTGGCCAACGCGCGCCTGGCCACTTAAGCTTTCCCCCCTGTTTTTTCCACCCCTGTCAAGAGAGCTCTATGCGTACCACCTTATGCCTGCTCGCCGCACTGGCAGCCGCTCCCGCCACCGCGGAGCGCCTGACCCTGGACCGCATCCACGCCGACCCGGCGCTGGCGGGACCTGCCGTGCGCACCCTGCGCGTGTCGCCGGACGGCGAACGCGTCACCTACCTGCGCAGCCGCGCCGACAACCAGTTCCAGCTCGACCTGTGGGAATACAACCTGCGCGCCAGGCGCAGCGCGCGCCTGATCGACTCGAAGGCGCTGGCGCCCAACGAGCAGCTCTCGGCGGAGGAAAAAGCCCGGCGCGAACGCACCCGCACGGCCAGCCTGTCGGGCATCCTCAACTACAGCTGGTCGCCGGACGGCAAGCAGCTCTTGGTGCCGCTGGCAGGCGACCTGTATCTGGTCGATGCCGCCCATCCCGAGCGTGCCACCCGCGTGGCCACCGGTAACGTGGCCGACCCGAAGATTTCGCCCAAGGGGCGCTATCTCTCGTTTGTGCGCCAGCAGAACCTGTACGTCATCGACCTGAAGACGGGCGCCGAGCGCCAGCTGACCACGGACGGCGGCGGCGCCGTCTTCAATGGCGAAGCCGAGTTCGTGGCTCAGGAAGAAATGGGGCAGACCACCGGCTACTACTGGGCGCCGGACGATTCCGCGATCGCCTTCAAGTGCTTCGACGAAGCGCGCGTGCCCAAGGTGCGGCGCATGGAGATCCAGGCCGACCGTCTGGACGTGACCGAGCAGCGCTACCCGGCCGCCGGCGATCCGAACGTGCTGGCCGGCCTGCACATCGTGGCGCCCACTGGCGGGCCGGCGCGCACGCTCGACCTGGGGCCGAACGACGACATCTACCTGGTGCGCGCCGACTGGAGCGCCGACAGCCGCGAACTGCTGGCGCAGGTGCAGTCGCGCGACCAGAAGCGCCTCGATCTGCTGGCCTTCGATGCCACCAGCGGCGCGCGCCGCACCGTGCTGACCGAGACTTCCCCCACCTGGGTGAGCCTGCATGACGACCTGCGCATGCTGTCCAGGAGCCGGCGCCTGATCTGGGCGTCCGAGCGCAGTGGCCGCAATCACCTGTACCTGTACGATTTGAACGGCAAGCTGCTGCACCCGCTCACCAGCGGCGACTGGGGCGTGGACAACATCCTGGCCGTGGACGAGCAAGCGGGGCGCGTGTACTTCGCGTCCAACCGCGACGCCGTCATCGACAAGCAGGTGTATGCGGTGAAGCTCGATGGCAGCGACGCCGCCCACCCCCAGCGCATCAGCAGCGGCGACGGCTGGCACGAAGCGGCCTTTGCACGCAACGCCAAAGTCTACGTGGACACCTTCTCCAACCCGGACACGCCGCCGCAGGTATCGGTGCGCGAAGCCAGCGGCAAGATGGTCAGCTGGCTGGAGGAAAACCGGCTCGACGCGACCCACCCGTATGCGAAGTACCTGGACAGCCACCTGCCCACCACCTATGGCACGCTCACGTCCAAGGATGGGCAAACCCTGTACTACTCGCTCATCAAGCCGGCCGGGTTCGACCCGGCGCGGCGCTATCCGGTGTTCCTGTCCACCTATGGCGGCCCGCATGCGCAGCACGTCACGCGCAAGTGGGACAACCCCTTCATGCAGTACATGGCCCAGCAGGGCTATGTGGTGTTCAGGCTGGACAACCGCGGCGCATCGCGGCGCGAGCGCGCCTTCACCGATGCGATCTACGGAGAACTGGGCAAGCACGAGGTGGAAGACCAGCTGACCGGCATCGACTGGCTGGCGCAGCAAAGCTTTGTCGATCCGAAGCGCATCGGCGTGTTCGGCTGGAGCTACGGCGGTTTCATGAGCCTGCGCTTGCTGAGCGCCGCGTCAGATCGTATCGCCGCCGGCGTGGCGGTGGCGCCGGTGACGGATTGGGCCCTGTACGACACCCACTACACCGAACAGTTCATGGGCGCGACACCGCAGGCCAATCCCCAGGCCTACCAGAACAGCGGCGTGTTCGCGCACCTGGGCGGCTTGACCTCGCCGCTGCTGCTGGTGCATGGGATGGCGGACGATAACGTGCTGTTTGCGAACTCCACGCGCCTGATCGACGCGCTGGTCGAGCGTGGCGTGCAGTTCGAATTGATGACCTACCCCGGGGCCAAACACGGCATCTCGGGGCGCAAGAGCCAGCGCCATGTGTACGGCATGATCGATGCGTTTTTCCGGCGCCAGTTGAAGCCGGAAAGCGTCAGGTAAACCAAAAAATCAAGGGCGGGAGTCCATGCCGGTCTCGGTGGAGACGGCATGAAGTCCCGCCCTCGCGGATCACGTGATCGAGGATCGCTCGATCAGTTCAGCGAATCCTTCAGCTTCTCCTGGGCGTCGCCCAGCTTCTCCTGGGTCTTGCCTTCGACCTGGTTCTTCAGGCCCTTGACTTCCTGCTCGGGGCTGCCAACCAGCTTGCCCGCTTCTTCCTGGATTTTGCCGCCGATGTCTTGCAGCTTGCCGTTGATCTGGTTCGAATTCATGGTGAGCTCCTTTTCTTATCAAGCGCTGGCCCCAATGGCCATGTCGTGTGATCAGGATATCGCCCTGCTCGACAGTGCTCTGTTCGGACGCGCACATTGCGCGAGGCGCATGGAGCATGGATAAAAAAAGCCCGGCACGAAGCCGGGCTGTCGGATGCGGCATGGGAGCCGCTTAGCGGTTGCCGCGGTCGATCACGTCTTTCAGGTCGCCCGCCTTTTCCTGCACTTTGCCTTCGACCTGCTTGCCCAGGCCCTTGGCCTGCTGCTCGCTGCTGCCGGTCACTTTGCCGACTTCTTCCTGGATCTTGCCGCCGATATCCTTGGCTTTGCCTTTGATTTGATCGTCGTTCATGTCGTTACCTCTTCTGGTGAGTGACAAAAGGCCGCACCTCGATGCGACAGGGCTATTGTCCGCTTCACGTTGGGGCGCTTCTGTTCGCCAACTCACGGTCCGGGGCAGGTTTCCTCCACACGCTGGCCAGCCAGGGCTGCTGCGCGCGCGGCAGGCCGGCGGGACGGTAGTAGTGGTCTACGTACTCGAAGCCGGCATCGAGCAGGAAGGCGCGCCAGTGGTCCAGGTCGTGGTAGCTGCCATAGCGCTCGCCGTTCCAGCCTTCCTGGTTGTCGCCGCGCGGGTTGGAGGAAAACAGCACGCCGCCCGGTTTCAGGCAGGCGTACAGGTCGCCCAGCACCTTGGGCAGCACGCTGGCGGGCACATGAAACAGCACGGCGTTGGCGAACACGCCGTCGAACAAGGCCGGCGGCAGCTCGAGATGCGCGAGCTCCTGCTGCCACACCTCGCAGCCGCTGTAGGCGCGCGCCATCTCCACAAAAGGCGCCGCGCCATCGATGCCGATGGCGTGGTGCCCGAGCTCGCGGAAGGTCTTGAGGTCGCGCCCCGGCCCGCAGCCGAGATCGAGAATGGATAAAGGCGGCGTTCCCTCGATGGCACCCAGCAGCGCGGCGATGTTCTGGCTGACGTCGTGGTCGATCGTCCCCTCGAAAAACTGGCGCGCATTGCGTTCGTAATGCGCCAGCGTGCGCCGGGCGATCGCATCGACTGCATCTTCGTCTACCACACCCGCACCCGTTCCGCCGGCGCCAGGTAGAGCGCCTGGCCGGGCTTGACGTCGAAGGCCTCGTACCAGGCGTCCAGGTTGCGCACCACCGCCGTGCGGTACGGCGCCGGCGCGTGGCCATCGGTCAGGATGCGCTGGCGCAGGGCCGGCTCGCGCACCTTGGTCTGCCAGGCTTGCGCGTAGCCGGTGAAGAACTGGCGGTCGGCCTCGCGCGGCACCGGCTTGCCGCCGAAGCTGGCGTGAAAGCCGTCCAGGGACGCCGCCACGCCCGCCAGGTCGGCCAGGTTTTCGCTCAGCGTCAGCTGGCCGTTGACGGCCAGGTCCGGGAACGGTTTATAGGCCGAATACTGCGCCACCAGCTTGCTGGAAGCGGCTTTGAAGTGTTCCAGGTCAGTCTTGGTCCACCAGTCGCGCAGGCGCCCTTGCGCATCGAACTGGGCGCCCTGGTCGTCGAAGCTGTGGCTGATCTCGTGGCCGATGATGGAACCGATGGCGCCGTAGTTGACGGCGTCGGATGCGGCCGGGTCAAAAAACGGCGGCTGCAGGATCGCGGCCGGGAAGTTGATGGCGTTCTGCAGCGGCAGGTTGACCGCGTTGACCAGCTGCGGCGGCATGGCCCACTCGGTGTTGTCGGGCTTCTTGTGCAGGCGTTCGATGGCGCGCGCGTAGGCGAATTCCTCGGCGCGCTGGGCATTGCCGAAGGCGTCGCCCGGCACCACGCGCAAGGCCACGTACGAGGTCCAGCGGTCCGGATAGGCCACGCCCACGTACAAGGTCTTGAGCTTTTGCCGGGCTTGCGCGCGCGTGGCCGGGGCCATCCAGTCGAGCCGTTCGATGCGCTGGCCAAAAGCGGCGATGATGTTGTCCACCATCTTGCGCACACGGGCCTTCTGCGCTTCGGGGAAGTAGCGCTCCACGTACAGGCGCCCCACCGCTTCGTCCAGCGCGCCATTGGTGGCGGCCAGCGCGCGCTTCCAGCGGGCCGCCTGCTGGGGCGTGCCGGACAGGGTCTTGCCGTGGAAGGCGAAGTGCTCGTCGGCAAAGGCCTTCGGCAGCACGTGGGCGAACTGGCTGATCTGGTGGAAGGCGAGGTAATCCTTCCAGGTGGCCAGATCCGTGTCGGCCACCAGCTTCGCCGCGCCCGTCACCGCGCTGGGATGCCAGACGATGAAGCGCGGCGCATCCTTCAGGCGCGCGGCCTCGAAGAAGGCTTTCCAGTCCAGGCCGGGCGCCTTGCGGCGAAATTCCGTCAGGGTCCAGAGGTTGTTGGACTTCTGCACATCGGCCGAATCCTCGCGGCTGGCGTGCGAGGCCGCGATCTTCATCTCCAGCTCGAACACCCGCGCGGCGCGCGCATCCGCATCGTCATAGCCGGCCAGGCGCAGCATGGTGGCGATGTGCTGGCGGTAGGCGTTGCGGTGGCCCTGCATGCGCGCGTCGCCGTCGAGGTAGTAGGCGCGGTCGGGCATGCCCAGGCCGCCCTGCAGCAGGTAGGGCACGTTGCGGCTCGGGTCGTTCAAGCCTTTCGAGACCCACAAGCCGAACAGATTCTCGGTGAAGAAATTGGTCGCGTTGAGGGGATCGACGTCGGCGCGGATCGAGGCGCCCAGCGCGCGCGTGAGCGCGTCCTTGTCGGCGATGGCGGCGATGCGCTCGAGCGTCGGCTTGATGGGCGCGATGCCCTTTTCTTCGATCGCACCTTCGTCCATGAAGCTGCGGTAGTAGTCCGCCACCTGGCGCGCGTCAGGGCGGGCCTTCGGGTCGGCGGCCACCGCGTCAATCAGCTTGACGATGCGCTCGTTGATGGTCTCGGCCATGGCTGCAAACGCGCCCCAGCTGCTGCGGTCCGGCGGAATCTCGGTGCGCGCCTGCCAGTCGCCGTTGACGTAGTTGTAGAAGTCGTCGCCGGGCAGCACGGCGAGCGCGCTGGCGCGGGTGGGCGCTTGCTGTGCTTGCGCAGCGGTTTGGGCATGTGCGCTTGAACATGCGCTGGACACCGCCAGGGCCAGCGCAGCGATGGATACCTTCCGTACAGTCAGGCTATGCGTCATGGTCGTCCTCCGTTGAAGTGATGCCATTCTAGCGGAGGACGGGCACACGCCTGGGCGATCAGCGCCCCTGGCGGCGGCGCGCGGCAGCGCCGACGGCCAGGAGGCCCGCGCCCAGCATCAGCCAGGTCTGCGGTTCGGGCACGGGCGTGACCTTCCAGGTGACGTTCTCGGTCCAGCGGCCGCCGCCGATGTAAGGCTCGCCTCCACCGTAGCTGCCGGCGAAAAAGCCGTAGTTCGATCCCGTCCACACCGATTCCGAGTAATACGACGTGTCGCTGTCCTCGCGGCGGTTGATGTAGAAGTCGGGCGCGGAACCTGGCGTCCAGGTGAACCAGCCGATCGTGCACTGGCTGCAGGCAGGATAGGTATAGCCGCGGTACTCCATCGACACCAGCTCCGACTTGTCGAACTTGCCGTCGCTGTTCAGGTCATCGACGCTGAAACGCCCTTTGATGGTGGTATTGATCTCGTAGACGCCGCTTTCCAGTTCCAGGAAACCGCCAGTAAAGCTCCAATCGTAAATCTACACTGCCGCCTGCGCGGGCGCCAGGCACAGCGCAGCCGCCGCCGCGCACACCAGTTGTCGCATCATGTTCAATCCTGTCAAGGTTGTTTTCGAAACAACATCATAGCAAGATCCTCGGCGCTACGGCTAACGCGCTCGCCTGCCTCCCCGGAAGCGACTATAGTTTGCCTGAGGTTTGCCTGAGCTTATCGCCACGACAACCAGTATCCTTTCGGAGAGACCATGACGATCGAAGCCCTGCTGCACCATCCGCATGCGCTGCCGACCCCGCCCAAGGTGGTCGAAGAGCTGATCAGCACCTTCCTCTACCCCAACGTGAGCAGTGGCGAGATCGTGCGCAAGCTGGCCACCGATCCGGTGCTGTCGGCCCGGGTGCTGCGGCTGGCCAACTCGGCCTACTACAAGGTCTCGCGCACCATCGGCACCGTGGACGATGCCGTGCGCATGCTCGGCTTTGCCGCGGTGCGCACGCTGGTGATCAGCTCCGGCCTGGTCAGCGGCTTCAAGACCGTGCCGGGCGTGGATTTGCGGCGCTTCTGGCGCTACAGCCTGAACACGGCGGTGGCCGCCAAGTGGATCGCCACCCAGGCGGGCGACAACCCCGAGGTGGCGTTTACCATCGGGATGATGCATGGGCTGGGTGAACTGGTGCTCCATACTGGCCTGCCGGAGGAAGCCGAGGACCTGGACAAGGTGGCCGGGATCTACGAACCGGGCCGGGCTGCGGCGGAGGTCGAGGCCTTCGGTTACGACTTCGGCGCGGTGGGCGCGGAACTGGCCCTGCGCTGGCGCTTCCCGGATGTGTTCGCGGCCACCCTGCGCGCGTTTGCCGACCCGGCCCAGCATGGCGACTGGAGCCGCCTGCCGGCCATTGTGCACCTGGCCGTCTGGCGCGCGCAGGCGCAGGAAAACGAGTGGACGGCCGAGGAGATGGCGGCGGCGCTGCCTGCTGCCGTGGCGAGCAGCATTGGCCTCGCGCCGGAGACGCTGCAGGCGATGCCGCCCCTGGCGGAACTGGCGGCTGGACTGGATGAGTTGGTCGCCTGAAAATCTTTTCGATTTTTTTGAAAAAAACCCTCAAGTTCCCAAAAGCGCTGCCGTAACCGGTGGACAAGCGGCAATCCGTGACCACTTTTTGAGCGCCCTCATGACCTCCAACCTGACTTCCAACGACGTCCTCTCGATGTACGAAACCATTGCCGGTCTCACCACCCGGATGGCTGGCGCCGCCCAGGCGGGCGACCTCGAGACGCTGGCGCGGCTGGAAACCCAGATCGCCATCCAGGCCGCAGCCACCTCGTCCGGCGTGCCCGCCCTGTCCGGCGCGGCGCGCCTGCGCAAGATCGAGCTGCTCAAGCAGATCATGGCCAACGACCGCGCCGTGCGCGAAGTGACCGAGCCGTGGCAGCTGGCCGACGTGATGCACGCGGCGCACTGATCGCTGGCGTGGGACGAAAAAAAAGCGCCTTGAGGCGCTTTTTTTATGCCCGACGCTGCTGAAGATGCAAGCGGCGGGCGGGAATTCAAGAGAGCGAACACCAGGCATCCCCTGGCGTCGCCTCGAGCCGGTTGCATCCGGCGTCCGCTGCACACTGTTGGCTCGCGGACCGCTTCCAGAACAGGCGTTTCCTCAACGATTTGTCTGTTGATCGCGCCACGCTATCGGTGGTGGCTGCGCCAGACCCATGCTCCGTTTTTTCGTGATTCCTCAGAACCACGAATTCAGTATAGCGCAGATTTTCAGCTTGTGTATACAACCGTGCGAGCAAGCGTGTACTGCGCGATTTTTCCGCAACAGGACAGTTCGACAACTCACCCTTCGCCCGGCTCTTCCACGCTGGGTTCCTCTTTTTCCACCACCTTGGCACGCTTGAAACGGCTCTTAAGTTTGGCCATTGGACCCGGTTCCGCCGATGCGCCCTTGCCCTTGCGTCGGCGCAGCACGACCGATACCAGCAAGCCCGCCAGCGCCAGCGCGATCACGCTGCCGCCCACCAGCACCCAAGGGAACGCGGCCTTCTTCCTGACCGGCTTCTTGGGCGGGGGCGGCGTGTGCGCGGCGCTGGCTGCCGCCGGCAAGGGCGCGCCGCTGGCTTCGATGGCCGCCTGCAGCACCTTGACCTTCTCTTCCAGTTCGACGATGCGGGCCGACAGCTGGCCGTTCTTGTAGTCGAGCGCGGAACACACGCGCAGCTGTTCGGCATTTGGCTGCGGACAGGCGGTAGGCGCCACCGCCTTCGCTGGCGCCAACGCGCGCGGCGCCTCCAGCCGCTTCGGCGCAGCCGGCTCCACGGCCGGGACCTCCGCCGGCCTGGACAGCGCTGCTGCTGCTGGCGGCGGTGGCGGCGCGGGACGCGGCGGCTCGGCGCCGAACCACAGCGTGACCTGGCGCACGTGACGGCGCTGCCCATCGTTCAGGTCAAGGAACAGGTGCAGGTAGTCGGCTTCGATCGGGCGAATCGAGGTGACGTGCAGGAATTGCCGTCCATCGCGCCGCATCACCGACAGGTTCAGGCTGGACAGCACCGGCGACATGCCGATGTTCGCACCGCGATACACGTCCGCGCTGGCCAGGCGCACCTGCACCGGCACGGCGGCGTCCGGCATGCCGGTCAGCTCGATATCGGCCACCACCGGCTGGCCCACGTAGGAATGCACGGCCGGATCGCCCAGCTCGGCGGCTTGGAGCGGCGCTGCGCCCAGGCAAGCGGCCAGCAACACGGCATGGCCGGCGCGGGAAAGACGTGCAAGTTTCGGGTGGGACATGGTCGTATGAGTGTAATGCATCGGGCTCGGGGCAGCGGATTTGTAGCCTCACCGTCATTAACGAACGTTGGGGTAAACTCTTTAGCTTCCGCGTTGTCACCTCTCCCCACCACACAGGATTTGTCTATGGAAACTCGCACCGAGAAGGACAGTTTTGGACCGATAGATGTGCCCGCAGAACACTTGTGGGGCGCCCAGACCCAGCGCTCCCTGCATCACTTCGCCATTTCGTCCGAACGCATGGCGCCCGAACTGGTGGCCGCGCTGGCCCAGGTCAAGCGCGCCGCCGCCGCCGTGAACCGCTCGCTCGGCCTGCTGCCGGCCGACAAGGCCAACGCCATCATCGCCGCCGCCGACGAAGTGCTGGACGGCCGCCATCCCGATGAATTTCCCCTGTCGGTGTGGCAAACGGGCTCCGGCACCCAGAGCAACATGAACATGAACGAAGTGCTGGCCAACCGCGCGTCCGAACTGCTGGGCGGGCCGCGCGGCGAAGGCCGCCTGCTGCACCCGAACGATCATGTGAACATGGGCCAGTCGTCCAACGACATCTTTCCTACCGCGATGCACGTGGCCGCCGCCGGCGCGCTGCTGCACAAGGTGCTGCCGGCGCTGGCGCGCCTGCGCGGCACGCTGGAAATCAAGGCGCGCGAGTTTGCCGACATCGTCAAGATCGGCCGCACCCATTTGCAGGATGCCACCCCGCTGACCTTGGGCCAGGAGTTTTCCGGCTACGTGGCGCAGCTGGAGCATTCCGAACACGCCCTGAAGCACGCCGCCCCTGCCCTGCTGCTGCTGGCGGCCGGCGGCACGGCCGTGGGCACCGGCCTGAATTCGCATCCGGACTTCCCTCCCCGCATCGCCGCCGAACTGGGTTCGCGCACGGGCTTGAGCTTCAAGAGCGCGCCCAACAAGTTCGCCGCCCTGGCCGCGCACGATGCGCTGGTGAGCGCCCACGGCGCCATGAAGACCCTGGCCACGGCGCTCATGAAAATCGCCAACGACATCCGCTGGATGGCGTCCGGCCCGCGCTCGGGCCTGGGCGAAATCACCATCCCGGAAAACGAACCGGGCAGCTCGATTATGCCGGGCAAGGTCAATCCGACCCAATGCGAAGCGATGACGATGCTGTGCTACCAGGTGTTCGGCAACGACGTGGCCATCACCATGGGCGGCGCGTCCGGAAACTTCGAGCTGAACGTGTTCAAGCCGATGATCGTGCATAACTTCCTGCAGAGCGCGCGCCTGCTGGCGGACGGCATGCATTCGTTTGATGAGCACTGCGCCAAGGGGATCGAGCCGAACCGCGTGCGCATCGGCGAACTGATGGAGCGCTCGCTCATGCTCGTGACGGCATTGACGCCGCATATCGGCTACGATCGTGCCGCCCAGATTGCGAAAAAGGCACAGCACGAAGGCAGCACCCTGAAACAGGCCGCCCTCAGCCTGGGCTATGTCGACGAACAGCAGTTCGACCAGTGGATCGTCCCGCTCGACATGACGCGCCCCGGACTGTAAACCCAAACCAAACAAGGAAACAGCATGTCAGGCTACAGCATCAACATCGAACAGAAGACGCTGGAGGGAAAC
>JBKHWY010000032.1:0-16727 GCA_046566285.1 Gammaproteobacteria bacterium
TCGGGCCAGCGCGACACCCGCAGCATGCCCAAGAAGGTCAAGCTGGTGGACCTGTTCTCCGGCCCCGTGTACCTGAACGCCAACGGCGAAGCCGACATCGCGCTCGCCATCCCCGACTTCAACGGCACCCTGCGCCTGATGGCGGTGGCCGCCACCGACGAGGGCTTCGGCCATGCCGACCGCGAGATGACCGTGTCCGCCCCCATCGTGGCGGAAATCGCCATGCCGCGCTTTATCGGGCCGGGCGACTCCGCCGCGCTGGCGCTGGACGTCACCAACATGATGGATGGCGAACGCGAGATCACCATCAAGCTGGCCACCGACCGCCTGCTGCGCCTTGCCGACGGTGAACGCACCGTCAAGCTCAAGCCGCGCCAGCGCAGCATCCTGCGCTTCAATGTGGAGGCGACCGAACCGTACGGCCTGTCGCGCGTGACGCTCGATGTGGGCAGTGCCGGCACAGGTGCTGGCAGCAAAGCCGTCAAGATCCACCGTGAATTCGCGCTGCAGGTGCAGCCGCCGGTGGCGCGCGAAGCGGACACCCGCCGCGTGCGCATCGAACCGGGCGCCAGCGTCACCCTCGACACCAAGATCATCGAACGCTTCCACCGGGCGTCCAGCACGGTCAGCATGACGCTGTCGAACAAGCCGCCGATCAACGTCAACAGCATCGTCAAGGGCCTGCTGGATTATCCGTACGGCTGCCTGGAGCAGACCACCAGCGCGGCCTACCCGCACGTGTTCATCGACGAAGCCGGCGCCAAGCTGGTGGGCCTGGTGCCGCACACGCGCGAGCAGCGCGCCAAGTTCATCGAAGGGGCGATCAGTCGCATCGCCGGCATGCAGGGCGCGGGCGGCGGCTACCACCTGTGGAGTTCCAGTTCCGGCAGCGACGAAGGGTGGCTGACGCCGTATGTCACAGGCTTTTTGATGGATGCGCGCGACGCCGGCTTCAACGTGCCGGAAGCGATGAACAAGCGCGCCCAGACCTGGATGGTGGAGCGCTTGAACAACACCGCCAACCAGTTCGCCGAACTGCCCACGCCCGGCAAGCCGGACGCCAACGGCAAACTCAACTACGCGAACTACGACGCGCTGCGCGTCAGCCACCAGCGCTTTGCCGAACTGGCGCACATCGGCTACATGCTGGCGCGCGACCAGAAAGCCTCGCTGGCGTCGCTGCGCCTGCTGCACGACAAATACCGCGAGCGCGCCCGTTCGCCGCTGCCGCTGGTGCACCTGGGGATCGCGCTGGCCCTGATGGGCGACGCCAAGCGCAGCAAGGTCGCCATCGACGAAGCCATGACGCGCCCGTACGGCATCCGCCAGGAGTACGAGTGGGACTGGCTGGGCGACTACGGCAGCAAGATCCGCGACCAGGCCCTGTCCTACGCCCTGCTGACGCGCCACAAGATCGAGCATCCCCAGCGCGAACCGCTGCTGGTGTCGGTGGCCGACGCCATGACGCGCGAGCGCTGGTACTACTCGACCCAGGAGCGCATCGCGCTGTTCCTGGCCGCCCGCGCGGCGGGCGGCGCCACGGCGGAAGGCTGGAAGGCCCAGTACAAGCTGGGCGAGGCGGCGCAGACGCTGGCCTCCAAGACCAGCGAAACCCGCGCCCTCGACCCGGCCGAAGCGCTCAAGGGCGTCACCGTGGAAAACACCGGCACCGCGCCGCTGTGGGTGGACATCGAAGCCTCCGGTTTCCCGTCCAAGCCGACGCCGCCGAGCGCCGAGCAGGAGCAGATCTCGGTCACCCGCCAGTGGTTCACCACCGACGGCAAACCGTGGAAGGGCGGCACGCTCAAGACCGGCGACATGCTGCTGGTGCGCCTGAACGCCAGCGCCAAGCAGGTGATCGAAGACGCCCTGGTGGTGGACCATATTCCGGCCGGGCTGGAAGTGGAAAACCTGAACCTGTCGGCCGGGCCGAAGGCCGGCGAATTCCTGGTCGATGGCGCGAATGTCGAACAGGCCATCGAAGCGGCGGCCCTGAAGCACAGCGAATACCGCGACGACCGCTACGTCGCCGCGCTGCGCCTGGACGGCACCACCAAGCATCTGTTCTACATGCTGCGGGTGGTGACGCCGGGCCGCTTCAACGTGCCCGGCACCTTCGCCGAAGACATGTACCGTCCGAACATCCGCACCCATGGCGCGGCGCCGGAACCGGTGACGGTGGTCGATCCGCGCGCGGCCAAATAGAGAAACAGCGGAAACAGCGTCAGTGAACTTGCGTCGCGTGGCGGGATGGCTGCGCCGCCATCCCTGGCGGGGTGGCGCGGCCATCGTGCTCACTACCCTGCTGGTGGCCGACCAGCTGCTGCCCCCGCCCATTCCACGCGAAGCGCCCGGCATGGTGGTGGTGGCGCGCGACGGCACACCCCTGCGCGGCTGGCCGGACGGCGATGGCGTCTGGCGCCTGCCCGTCAAGCCCGAGCAGGTATCAAGCCGCTACCTGGACGCCCTGCTCACTTACGAAGACCGCTGGTTCTGGTGGCACCCCGGCATCAACCCGCTGGCGATCGTGCGCGCGGCCTGGCAGTTCGTCGCGCATGGTCACGTGGTCTCGGGCGGTTCTACCCTGACCATGCAGGTGGCGCGCGCGCTCGAACCCGTGCCGCGCACCCTGCCCGGCAAGCTGCGCCAGCTGGCGCGCGCGGTGCAGCTGGAACTGCGCCTGTCCAAGCGCGAGATTCTCACGCTCTACCTGAACCATGCGCCCATGGGCGGCATCGTGGAAGGCGTCGAGATGGCCAGCCGCAGCTATCTGGGCAAGAGCGCGGCCGAACTGTCGGCGGCCGAGAGCGCCCTGCTGGTAGTGCTGCCGCAAGCGCCCTCGCGCCTGCGCCCCGACCGCCATCCCGAACTGGCCCAGCGCTGGCGCGACAAGGTGCTGCGCCGCATGGCCGAGCTGCACCACTGGACACCCGCCGAGGTCGAAGACGCGATGATCGAAAAGGTCGGCGCAAACCCGCCGCGCATGGCCTGGCTGGCGCCGCTGGCGGCCGAACGCCTGCACCAGGCCGCGCGCCGGCGTGGCCAAGGCGCCATCGTGCGCTCCACCCTTGACCGCGACATGCAAGTGCTGCTCGAGCGCATGCTGGCCGACCGCGTCAACGCGCTGCCGCGCTTTGTCTCGATGGCGGCCCTGGTCATGGACACCAAAACCATGGAAGTGCTGGCCTACGCCGGCTCGGCCGACTTCTCGGACGCGCGCCGCTTCAGCCACGTGGACATGGTGCGCGGCATCCGCTCGCCCGGCTCCACCCTCAAGCCATTCCTGTACGCGATGGCGCTGGACGACGGCATCATCCATTCCGAAAGCCTGCTGGCCGACACGCCCCAATCGTTCGGCGGCTACGATCCCGGTAACTTCCAGGCCAGCTTCTCCGGCCCGGTGAGCGCGTCCGAAGCGCTGCAACGCTCACTGAACGTGCCCGCCGTCGACCTGCTCGACCGCATCGGCCCGGCGCGTTTTGCCGCCCGCCTGTCTGCCGCCGGCCTGCGCCTGCGCCTGCAAAAGGACGCGCTGCCCAATCTGTCGATCATCCTGGGCGGCGCCGGCACCAGCCTGGAAGAACTGGTAGGCGCCTACCGTTCGCTGGGCGCGGACGGCATGGCCGGCGCCCCGCGCATCACGCCCGACGCCCCCGTGCGCGAAGCGCGCATGATGAGCGCCGGCGCCGCCTTCATCATCCGCAGCATCCTGGAAGGCGGCGGCCACCCCGACCAGCCGTTTGTCGAAAATGATGCCAGCGGCGTGCGCCTGGCCTGGAAGACCGGCACCAGCTGGGGCTTTCGCGATGCCTGGGCCGTGGGTGTGAGCGGGCGCTATACCCTGGGCGTGTGGATCGGCCGCCCGGACGGCACCCCCAACCCGGGCTTCTTTGGCGCCAACGTGGCCGCTCCGCTGCTGCGCCAGATCGCCCTGGCCCTGCCGCGCAGCACACCGCTGACGCGCACCGCCCCGCCGGAAGTGACCAGCGCCCAGGTGTGCTGGCCGCTGGGCAGCGCGGCCGACGTCACGCCGCCCGAACACTGCCACGCGCGCCGCAGCGCCTGGATCTTGCAGGGCACGATTCCCCCCACCCTGCCCGACCGGTTGCGCGCGCGCTCGCTGGTGGAAACCGTCTGGCTGGATCCGGTCACGGGCCTGCGCACCACCCTCGAATGCAACCCGGCCGCGCGCTCGCGCGAAGTGGCGCGCTGGCCGGCGCTGCTGGAAGCCTGGATGCCGGCCACCACGCGCCAGTCGCTGGGCCTGTCCTCATGGTCGCCGGATTGCACACAGGTGGCCAGCGTCGGCAGCATCCGCCTGATGGGCGTGCGCAACGGCAGCCGCCTGCGCCCGGCGCCGGGCGCGCACAGCGTCAGCGTGCAGCTGGAAGCGGTGGGCGGCAGCGGCATGCACTTCTGGCTGCTGGACGGCATGCAGGTCGCTTCCGGCAATGGCAAGACCCACCAGGCCATCCAGCTGTCTGGCGCGGGCCTGCACAGCATCGCGGTGGTGGACGCGGCCGGGCACTACGACGCGGTCGAAATCAAGCTCGATTGAGCTGTCAGCGCGGCCCTATACATATCCGATCGTCCTTGACGGAGCATTCCGCCCCACGTTTTAATGCCATCCCTTCAACGTTATAGGAAATGTCATGAAATATTGCTCAGCCAGCGTGCTCGCCCTCGCGGCGGCGCTCGGATCGGCCCATGCGGAAGAGGTGTCGTTCGAGTACAAGGCCGTCATTACCGAGACTCAAGCGAATGGCGTGCGCCAGCCGGATGTCGCGTTTTCGGGCACAAAGCTCACCGAGGGCTACACGGTAACGGGCATCATTACCCTGGACCTGTCGTTGCAGGAGTACAGCGATGGGGCGCCCGGCCCTGGCCCGCATACCGTTGCCATGTACAAGAGCGGTCTGGCCGCTACCCGCGCCACCATGACGGTCGACCAGACCGGGTTCATTTTCGCCTCCAAGCCGCAGCCGTGGATGGCGGAGGTCAGGATCGTCAACGACAGCTACGACCACCTGTTCATCGAGACCCCGGAGTACACCTACCCCGCCCCTCCCGATACGATCGCCAGCCAGGGACTGACCTTCAACCTGCACGACGACGAGGGCACGGTCCTGAACAGCTTGTCCCAGCCGACCAGCTTGAGCCTGGCCGGATGGGAAAGCGCGACACTGCGGTATTACGCCAATCCGAACGGCGACTCCACCGTGTACTCGGCCTACGCGACGCTCACGTCGCTGCGGCCGGTCGCCGCGCCGGTACCGGAACCGGCCAGCGCGGCCATGCTGTCGCTGGGTTTGCTGGCAGTGGGGGGCGCGGCGTATCGCCGTCGCCGTGCCGCGCCCGACGCCTGAGCACCTGAGCACCTGAGCACCTGAGGTGCGAGCGCTTTGGCCGAACGCCTGGGCCGAAGCGCCGCTCCGCGCCACGCTGATGTTCTGCGCCTGGTCCTACCTGGGCTTTGCCTCACCGACTACGCCGCCCTTGGCCGGGGCCCCACCACCCTGATGCTGCTGGGCGTGCGGGTGGGCGTGACGCTGGTGGCGATCCTCGGCTGGCTGGCGATCGAGCGCCAGCGCCAATCGGTACGGATGATGCGCATCGCCGCGTCCTCCACCGAAATCGCCGCCCGGTTCGCGTTCCAGATCATCGTCTGGCACCGCCCAACCGCGATCCCTTGGCACGCCATGTCGATAGCGCTGATGCTGATCGTGGTCTACCTGTACATTTCCAACCGCCTGCGCTACGCCAGCGCGATCGAGGTGGCGACCAGCCTGACCTTCACGACGCTGGTGATGGTACCCGGCATGGCGGCCGCCGAACTGCTCACCATGAGCATGCTGCTGGTGCTGGCCAATGCCTTCGGCAACGTGGCCGCGCGGCGCTACCAAGTGCTTTGAACGGCAAGACCCGCTAGGCCATTCAGCTGGCCGGGGCCGGCCTGCACCGCGTCGCGGTGGTGGACGCGGCCGGGCACTACGATGCGGTCGAAATCGAGCTGGATTAGTCGTTCGCCACCGATTTAACAGGTAATCGGTCGACCATTTGCTGTGCAGCTTGCTGAAGGTCGAGCTTGCCTGCCATGTGGTCGAGCCAGACCGTTTCAATCACAGGCATCAATGAAGACCAGTAACCGGAATAAAGGCCGCGCTTCTCGGCGTAGGGTCGATACCCATACGCCCCATGTCGGGCAAGGACATCGCGAGTGACGGCTCCAACCGTATAAAACTGCGCGGCATGCCACAAATCAGAATCGGGGTTGCGACCGGTTACGCTGAGCCGGGAACTGATCGCTTCTTCCAAGCGGGCTGTAACGGTTGTGTGCGACGCTTCGTGATACAACATTTCCAGGGACGCCATATTTTGATAGTCAACACGGGCACTTGGAATCACAGCCTGCTCATCGGTATATGCGCCCTGGCGGCTGCCGGTATCGAAAACCAAGTCGACTCGTATCGGCATCGAGGGAAACCGCGCATCCATATGACGTTCGATACCCGCCTGCACTTCTGCACCATACTTGGCGTCCAGCGCCCTTATGTGGTTAATCCATTTGAGGTTGCCTTCGTCGTGAACGGGCCACAGGTCCTTGGCATAGATGGGCACGATCGCCTCGAGTTCAGCCGCAAGCGTAGACGGCAGACCCAGGCCCCTAACGCTGCGTCGGCTGTCGTCGACCGATATAGCACGCTTAATGCTGATCATCACCGGGTGCTCCCGAATTCCCAATGACGCGTAATTCGCGCGGTAAAAGTCAACGGCCCTACGTAGCGTCCGCAGTTCATCATGAGTCGGCTGCACCGCCCATTCGACGCTATCGAGTTTGTTCTCATGCACCGAAACGTCATAGAGAAAATGGTGCAGGTTCATTAAGAACGAACTATGAAACGCGAACGTCACTCTATGCGCTGTCGAGTAGTTAGTTCCGTCGGGCATGCCAGCCGCCGCTGCTCGGCTGGTAAATGCGATCACAAAAAAATATGCAACCAGCCTGTTTATCATGTCTAGTTCCACTCCTCAGAAGTTCATGCCTTGCCATGTGGGTCGGTGCCGCTTCCTGGCCGATCCCGCAAACCTGTGAAGGCACAGTATACGAGTCCTATGCAACAAGAAATTATTCAAGAGCGGCAAGCCGGACGTTAGAAACGTTAAACTGTCGTTTCACAATTCGGATTTCCGTTTATGGCCACCCGCCCGCCCACCGGCATTTCGCGCCTGACCGGCGAATTCTTCGACACCTCGCTCGAAGCGCAATTCAACGCGAGCCGGCTGGGCGACACCCGCCGCCAGCTGCGCGCTACCTTGATGTTCTGCGCCTGGTTCTACCTGGGCTTTGCCGTCACCGACTACGCCGCCCTTGGCAAGGGCGCCACCACCCTGATGCTGCTCGGCGTGCGGATGGGCGTCACACTGGTGGCGATCCTCGGCTGGCTGGCCATCCAGCGCCAGCGCCAATCGGTACGGATGATGCGCACCGCCGCTTCCGCCACCGAAATGGCGGGCCTGTTCGCGTTCCAGATCATCGTCTGGCACCGCCCCGCCGAGATCCCGTGGCACGCCATGTCGATGGCGCTGATGCTGATCGTGGTCTACCTGTACATTCCCAACCGCCTGCGCTATGCCACCGCCATCGCGGTGGCGTCCAGCCTGGCCTTCACGGCCCTGGTGGTGGTGCGCGGCATGGCGGCCGCCGAACTGCTCACCATGAGCATGCTGCTGGTGTTGGCCAACGCCTTCGGCTACGTGGCCGCGCGCCGCTACCAGGTGCTGTGGCGCGAAGCCTTCCAGACCCAGCAGAAGCTGGAACAGATGTCGCTGCACGACCAGCTGACCGGCTGCTACAACCGCCACTTCCTGCAGCACCAGCGGGTGGAAGCGGAGTTCACGCGCGCGCGCCGCTTCGGCCAGCCGCTGGCCGTGATCCTGTGCGACCTGGACCACTTCAAGAAGGTCAACGACAACTACGGCCACGCGGGCGGCGACCAGGTCTTGGTCGAGTTCTCGCGGCTGCTGCGCAGCGCCACGCGCGAGCACATCGACAGCGTGATCCGCTACGGCGGCGAGGAATTCCTGCTGATCCTGCCGCGCACCGACCTGCGCGGCGCCGAGCAGCTGGCCGAACGGCTGCGCGCCCAATTTGCCGCCACGCCGATCGCTTTTGATGACAAGCAGATCGCGGTGTCGGCCAGCTTTGGCGTCACCAGCGTCGACTTCGCGGGGCCGCGCCGCGACGCCACCCTGTACGAGATGATTTCGGCGGCGGACGACATGCTGTACCGCGCCAAGAACGCCGGCCGCAACCGGGTGCTGGCGCGCATGCTCTGATACGCGCCGGATTCACTCCGGCTGCCCGCGCTCCTTCATCAAGTCGGCCAGGCTGCGCGCGCCCGGAACCAGCGGGGCACGGTGCTCGGTCCAGCCCAGCTGGCTGCGCGGGGCCAGCGCGCGCATGCGCGTGGCGGCCCAGCGGAACAGCCGGTACACGGCCGGGCGCGCAAACGCCCCGCTCCAGAAGCGCCACACCAGATGCTCGCTGCGCGAGAACTTGGCGCCCTGCCCGCGCAGCGGATGAGCCACCTGCTCGTGCGGATTGCGGTTGGCCTCCGTGCGCAGGCGCACCAGCAGCGCCGGGATGGGAATCTTGACCGGGCAGACTTCACCGCAGGCGCCGCACAGGCTGGACGCCGTGGCCAGGTCGGCCGTCGCGTCCAGTCCCAGCAGGTGCGGCGAGATGATCTTGCCGATCGGGCCGGGATAGGTGGTGCCGTAGGCATGCCCGCCGATGCGCGCATACACCGGACAGTGGTTCATGCAGGCGCCGCAGCGGATGCACTGCAGGGTGGCGCGCAGCTGCTCGTCGGCGTAGGCCTGGGTGCGGCCGTTGTCCAGCAAGACCAGGTGCACTTCGCGCGGGCCATCGAGTTCGCCTTCCCGGCGTGGTCCGGAGATCAGGTTGAAGTAGGTGGTGATCGGCTGGCCGGTGGCCGAGCGGGTCAACAGGCTAGCCAGCGGGACGATGTGCTCGATGCTGGCCACCACCTTTTCCATGCCCATGATGGCAATGTGCACGTCCGGCACGGTGGTCGAGAGCCGTCCATTGCCTTCGTTTTCCACCAGCCAGAGCGTGCCGGTATCGGCAGCGGCGAAGTTCACGCCCGACAGGCCGATGTCCGCCTCGACGAACTCGCGCCGCAGCGCGCGTCGGCCGGTGGCGATCAGCGTGTCGACGTCTTCGCTGTAGGCCGTCGCGGGGATGTGTTCGGCGAACAGCTGGCCGATGTCCTGTTTGGTCTTGTGAATGGCGGGCATGACGATGTGCGAGGGCTTTTCGCCGGCCATCTGCACGATGTATTCGCCCATGTCGGACTCGATGCAGCGCACCCCGCGCGCTTCCAGGTAGTGATTGAGCTCGATCTCTTCGCTGGCCATCGACTTGCCCTTGATGACCGTGCGCGCGCGCGCCTTCTCGGCGATGCCGTGCACGATGCGGTTGGCTTCATCGGCCGTCTCGGCCCAGTGCACCTGCACGCCGGCGCGGGTGAGCGATTCCTCCAGCTGCACCAGCAGCGATGGCAGGTTGGCCAGCGCATGCTGGCGCACCGCTTCGCCCAGTTCGCGCAGGCGTTCGAGCTCGTCGCCGTCCGGGAACTGCACCCTGCGCTTGGTCTGCAGGAAGTCCATCGCCCCGCGAAAACTGGCGCGCAGCTTGGGATCGTCCAGCGCCTCTTTCGCGCGCTGGCGGAAGTCGGCACTGGGCACGAAATGCAAGGTGGTCTCGTTCATGCGTCAGCTCCATCCATCACGACCACCACCCACATGGCGCGCGGACCATGGGCGCCGTAGGCCAGGGTTTGCTGGATGTCCGAGGTTTTCGACGGCCCCGAGGCCAGCACCAGGTTGGTCGGCATGCCGCCGGCCCAGCCTTCGGCCTTGACGGCGGCATACATGTCCGCGTGCAGCGTGCTGGCATACACCAGCGCCACGTGCAGGGGCGGCGCCAGCGACACGGTGCGCGGAGTGCCGCGATCGGGCGCCAGGATCAAGGTGCCGGTGGCGGCGATGCCCGAGCGCGCCGGGGTGAAGCCCGCCTCCACTTCATCGAACAGCGCGGCTTTCCACTCTTCCAGCGGACGCTCGAAGGTGACTGGCTTGACGCTGGCCGGCAAGGCGGCCGCCAGCGCGGCGCCCTCGGCGCGGGCGGTGTCGAGCAGGATGTTTTTCACCCCTTGCGCGGCCAGGCGCGCGGCCAGCTCCATCGGCCATGCGGTGGGGGACGCGGTCCAGACCTCGGCACGCACGGCCCGCATGGCGGTGGTGAGCGCCGCCACGCGCTCGTCCCGCGTGCTGGCCACCGGAGCGTAGTGGGCGGCGATGCGCGCATCGATGTCGGCGCGCGCGTGCGCCGGGGCCGGATTGGCGGCGCGGAGTTTGCCCAGCATGCGCTCGCGGGCGCCCGGCGCGCTCATGTTCCCTCCCCGGGGCGCAAGCCGTTCGCACGGCGCCACAGGAAGCTGGCCATGTGCTCGACCTCCAGGCCTGCGCCCTGGGCCTTGGCCGCGTGCCCGATGTTGAGCAGGCAGCCACAGTCGGCCGACACCAGGCGGCGGCATCCGGTGGCCAGGCTGGCTGCGATCTTGTCCTTGACCATGGCGCCGGAAATGTCCGCATGCTTCAGGCAGAAGGTGCCGCCGAAGCCGCAGCATTCGGATTCACGCTCGTGCTCGATGCGTTCCACGCCGGGCAGGCTGTCGATCATCTCCACCCCGTGTACGCGCGTGCCCATCTCGCGGCGCGCCCCGCACGAGGTGTGCAGCACCACCTGCTCGCCCGGCAGCGCCGCCGCCGGGTAGCGCACGCCCAGCACCCGCACCAGGTATTCGGTCAGCTCGAAAATGCGCTCGGACAGCGCCGCGGCGCGGCTGCTCGCGGCCGGATCGTCGCGGAACAGCTCGGGCCAGTGCTGCCGCATCATCCCCGCGCACGAGCCGGACGGCACGATCACGGGCCAGGGCTGCAGGAACAGGCGCAGCTGGGCCAGCGCCACGGCGCGCGCTTCGGCGGGGTTGCCGCTGCTGTAGGCCGGCTGCCCGCAGCAGCTCTGCCCGCGCGGGTAGTGCACGGTGATGCCTTCGCGCTCGAGCAGGCGCACGGCGTCCAGTCCGGCCTGGGGCATGAACAGGTCGATCACGCAGGTGCCGAACAAATACACGTCCTTGGACGGGGGTGGGTACTGCCGAGGTGTCATGGAGCGCTCCAAAGCTTGCGTCATGCGCCATGATTGCCTGATACTGCAGTTCTTGCAAATTGGTTGGACCAATCGATGAACACAGCCCCACAACGGGTCGATGCGATCGTGCGCGCGCTGGAGACGGCCCTGCTGGACGGGACCTACCCGGCGCATGCCCGCATGCCGGCCGAGCGCGCGCTGGCCGGGCAGTTCGGCGTGTCGCGCAATACCGTGCGCGAAGCCCTGCAGCGCCTGGCCACGCGCGGCCTGTTGCGCATCCGGCCCGGCGCCGGCGTGTACGTCACCGACCAGCTGCGCACCAGCACCGTGTCGCCCTGGCGCCAGCTGGTGGCCGAGCATCCGGGCGTGCGCCACGACGTGCTGGAGTTCCGCCATGTGCTCGAAGGCGCCACCGCGGCCTTCGCGGCCCGCCGCGCCGATGCGGCCGACCGCGCGCGCATCGGCGCCGAGCTGGCGGCGCTGGAAGCGGCGCGGCGCGCCAACGACAGCGCCGCCGAAGCCGCGGCCGACACGCGCCTGCATGAAGCGATCGCGCTGGCCTCGCACAACAGCATGTTCCTGCACCTGCATAACAGCGTGATCCTGATGCTGCGCGAGCACATCACCCAGAGCGGCAACAGCCTGCGCACCCTGCATGCGGGCAGCGCCGACGCCCTGCTGGCCCAGCACCGCGCCATCTGCCAAGCGATCCTGGCCGGGGACGCGGAGGGCGCGCGCGCGGCCATGCAGGAGCACATCGATTTCGTCGCCGCGCGCATGGGCGGGGCGCCCGAAACGCGGTAAATCGGGCGAAAAAACACCGGCGGTCGGCCAATGATTATTTGTTATAGTTGCGCGGTCGATTAGGACGATTCAGAACACATTCAAGGGAGAGCGTCATGCAAGGTGCAGGCGGTAGCAGCGGGGGCAGCGGCCAGTTTTTTCTCGGCCTGGTCATGATGTGCGGCGGCTTTTATTTGCTGCTCAACGGCGTCGTGGTGAGCTCGAGCTTTGGCCTGAGTTCGCGCCTGTTCGGCATCGGCGGCTATGGCGTCACGGGCGGCATCGTCATGATCCCGCTGGTGATCGGCATCAGCATGATTTTCTATAACGCCAAGAACTACCTGGGCTGGCTGGTTGCCATCGGTTCGTTCGCCGCGCTGGTGTTCGGCGTGATCTCATCGGTGCACCTGGACCTGCGCACCATGTCTGCGTTCGAACTGATCACGATCCTGACGCTGGCCTTCGGCGGCCTGGGGCTGTTCCTGCGCTCGCTGCGCTCGGCCGACGCCCCGGCCCGTCAGGCGCAATCCTGATGCAAGTCCGAGCCGGTCTGCATGCGCAGGCGTGCGCGCCAGGCGCCCAGCGCCGACAGGGCCGAGTGGAATTCGCGCTCGATCAGGTCGGCCTCGGCCACCGTGACCACGCCGTCGATCAGCGCGCTCGACACGGCTTCGGCCACCGCGCCCACTTCGCTCATCACGCGGCATACGGTTTGCGACAGGTCGTCGCGGCTGGCGTGCTCGGGCTGGGGCACGATGAAAGCGGCCATGCCGTGCCGGTTCAATAGCGCGTGCAGCGGCAGGTGGGCGTCCGCCACCCCGGCCTTGTGGCAGCACTCGACGATCTGCGAAACCTCTTCGAAGGAAGGATAGTGGGAGGTAATATGGGGCGACAGCTTATTGCGCAGCACATTGGCCGACATGTCGAGCGCGCGCGCCAGCGCATCCACGCCGCCGGGGAACTTGCGCGCCACCGTGTACAGCGCGTCGTGCTGGTTCATGTCGAGATAGCGTCGGGTCATGGTATTCCTTGATGATTTTTACCGATGCACGGGACCGTGCATCTCATTATCCTTATTTTAACTTTAACGGCGGGTCCTACCATGCTGAAGTCACTTAACATCGCGTTGCTGGCGTCTGCGCTGCTGATGGCAGCGGGCGTATCGGCGCAAGCGCAGCCGCAGAAAGCGCCCTCCTTCAAGAGCGGCTTTTCGTCGCAGCGGTCCAGCAGCCCGCCGCCGTCCAAGCCATCGTTCGGTTCGTTCGGCAGCCGCCAGTCGTCCGCGCCTCCGCCAGCGCCACCGCCCGCGCCGTCGCGCGCCTCCGGCAGCTTCGGCTCGTTCGGCAATTCACCCGCCAGCACGCCGCGCAAGTCCGATTCAGCGCTGTCGGAAAAGCTGAACCGCAGCGCATCCCAGGACCGCGCCCTGCGCACGCTGGACGAACGCCGCGCGGCCCAGGCCGAATCGCGGCGCGACACCCGCCCGGTGCCGGGCTACGAGAATGGCAACCGTCCGGACGCCATGCCGGCGCCGCAGCCCCAGCCGACACCCGCGCCGAGCCAGCCACCGGTCATTGTCCGCAACGACAACAGCCAGTTGGCCAGCGTCGTCACCGGCTTCGTGCTGGCCAAGGTGGCTGGCGGCGCGCACGCTACCACCAACAATGGCTATCCCGGCCAAGTGGGAAGCGGCGGCGTGAATCACGGATCGGCGGCAGGTCCGGGCGGCTCGGTGTTTGGCCTGTTCGTCTGGCTGGTGCTGCTGTCGGCGGTCGGCTGGGCCATCTGGTTCGCCGTCAAACGCATGCGCGCCGGGCGCGAGAAGAACAAACCGCATTATTCGTTCGAGAGGAATTAAATGGGCTGGAAAGACGTATTCACCTACGTGCGCGGCATCGCCGGCAGCAAAGGCGTGCCGGTGGCGGGCGAGCGGGTCGACAGCGGCGTGCCGATGGGCGCGCGTATCGGCAGCCTGGTGCAGCTGCAGCGCACCCCCGTGATCCGCGCTCAGGCGGCCGGCTCGCTGATCGCCATGCCCGCCGAGGGGGACACCCGCGTGCTGGCGATCTCGCAGATCCGGCTGGAGCCCGACGCCGCCCTGTACCGCATGTACCTGGTCAAGGGCGACGAAGCGGCTGATGAAAAGTTCTTCCAGGTGTTCAGCGCCGACAATGGCGAGGTGGCCGAGATCCTGTACTGCACCCAGCTGGCGCGCATCGTGCCCGAAACGGCCGAGGACCAGGACGCCTACACCGGCGCCGGCGGCGCGGGCCTGGGCGACGCCAGCTACACGCTGTGGCGCGAGCAGCTGGCCGACATGCTGGGCGAAGCGGAACTGGCCAGCGTGTTCGGCGAGGCCGACCGCATCGACTACACCCGCGATGTGGGCGATACGCAGGCCGCCTACGTGCCGCCGTTCACGGGCAAGGAAACCCGCATCGACGACGCCGAAGGGGTGCGCGGGCTGCAGCAGGAGATTTACTTCATGCCCTACGTGCGTGAACTGCCCGGTGGCGGGCGCGAGTACCTGCTCATCACCACCGAGATTGTCTTGAGCGTGGATGGCGACAGTACGCGGCGCGGCATCCATGTGGATTTTGTGATCGGCATTCCGATCGAACCGGAACGCATCGCGTTCCAATAACAGGCAACACGTTTAACAGCAGTACGTTTTTTTACCCACGAAAGGAACAACAATGAGCAACGCAAGTGGATGGGGCCTGACCGCACGGCTGGTGACGAAGCATTTCGGCGTCCTGGGCAACCGCGTGGCGGAAGTCATCGCCAACTTCGATCCCGAGACCGCGACGGAAGCGGACCGCGACCGCCTGGCAGACACGCTGCGTGAGACTGCCCAGCTGCTGGCCAGCGCCCGCTCGGCGTTCGAAAAGGAGCGCAACGACGTGGTCAGCCTGCAGACGCTGATCGCCAACGACGAGAAAGCCACCGAAACGCTGGCCCAGCGCCTGGCTGCCGGCAGCATCTCGGAAGCGACCGTGACGCTGTTCTGCGACGAGCTGGAGGCGAACAAGAGCCGGCTGCCGCAGGAGATCCAGGAAGAAGCCGACGCCAAGGCCTACATGGACGAACTGCAGAAGATCGTCGACGCCCTGAGCCAGCAGCTGGCCGAGTTCGACGCGCAGGCCAAGAAAGCCATGCAGGCGCTGGCCCAGGCCAAGGCGCAGAAGGAACTGCAGGAACTGCGCATCCAGCGCCAGGAGCAGCTGAACGGCCTGTCGGGCATGCGCGGCAACTCGACGGCGCTGTCGGCCCTGACCCGGCGCGCGCAGGCGGTGACCAACGAAGCGAACGGCATGCGCATCGTGGCCGACATCGGCCAGAAGCCGCTCGACCAGCAGGCCGAACTCGATGCGATCCGCAAGTCGGTGAGCCAGCCGGCAGCAACGGAAAGCGCGCTGGATCGGTTGAAGCGCTTGTCGGGTAAAGCGGCGTAAGGACCTGGTGGCGGTGCGTTTTGCCACCGCCACCAGAACCGTCGCCCTGGCGAAGGAGCGCGTCCCAGAACGCTAAAAGTATTTCTTTGCTGCCCTCGAAACCGTCATCCCCGCGAAGGCGGGGATCCATGGCGCGTTCCATCAGTGAAGTCGTTCCACTCGACGTAAACTGCCCTAGCTCCCTGCCAGGATCCAACAGGCACTTGCCGAAACCGGAACCGCGCCACTGACTGAACGCGCCATGGATCCTTGCCTTCGCAAGGATGACGTTAAAAAGTTCGCGTAGGCTACTGCGTTTCGGCTTCGGCATCGCCTTGGCAACAGCTCACCCTCACCCCAGCGCCGCCATCAGCTTGTCCACGCTATAGGGCTTCAGCAGCACGGCAGCATCGGCAATCGTCACTTCCATATCCCGCCCGGTGGCAAACAACACACGCACGCCCGGCTGACTGCGGCGCACCTGCGTCACCAGCTCTTCGCCCGACATGCCGGGCAGCCCCAGGTCGGTCATCAACACGTCCACCGTGCGATCGCGCAGCTGACCGATCGCATGCTCGCCGCTCGGCACCGCGATTACCGAATGGCCAAGAAGGCGCAGCAGCTCGGCCGTCGTCTCGCGGATCACTTCGTCGTCCTCCACCAGCATGATCGACTTGCCGCCGGAGGCGCGCGGCGCCGGCTCCACGCGCAGGCTGGCGCGGCGCTGCTGGTGGTTGCGCAGCACGTGGCGCACCTTGCGCGCCAGCGCCGCGCGCGTGTACGGCTTGCCCAGCAGTTCGACGCCGGGATCAAGCCGCCCGCCATGCACGATCGCGTCCTCGGCATAGCCCGAGGTGAACAGCACCGCCAGATCCGGCTGCAGCGCCATCGCGCGGCGCGCCAGCTCGGGACTGCGCAGCGCGCCCGGCATGACCACATCGGTGAACAGCAGATCGACCGCCGCACCGCCTTCGATCAGCGCCAGCGCCTCGGCCGCATCGTGCGCCTGCAGCACGCGGTAGCCCAGCTGCGACAGCATTTCCACCACCGTCACGCGCACGCCGGCGTCGTCCTCGGCCACCAGAATGGTCTCGCTGCCGCCCACCACCGGGCGGGTGTCGAGCGGGTGCACTTCGTCTTCCACCTCGCGCGAACGCGGCAGGTACAGCCTCACGGTGGTGCCCTTGCCCACCTCGCTGTCGATCT
The DNA here is from genome assembly GCA_046566285.1 of Gammaproteobacteria bacterium. Taxonomy (GTDB): domain Bacteria; phylum Pseudomonadota; class Gammaproteobacteria; order Burkholderiales; family Burkholderiaceae_D; genus Telluria_A. The sequence goes on from JBKHWY010000032.1 coordinate 16,663, forward strand.
TCACGTGTCCGCCGGACTGCTTGGCGAAGCCGTACACCATCGACAGGCCCAGTCCCGTGCCTTTT
>JBKHWY010000033.1:0-13120 GCA_046566285.1 Gammaproteobacteria bacterium
GTCACCATACAGACAGAAGGCAATATCAAGTTGATGCGAAGAATATCCCCGCCCCTCCGTAGATGTCACACCGAGATGAATTTCGTTATATTGAGTGTTGAACTTTAAAATCTCATCCGACGCGGCCGGGTTTTCGAAACTGGTCGGGGTCGAAGTGGGCAAGCAGGTAGAGACGAGATGGATCGTGTTGCCCCTTTTTTCCATTCAGCAGTTTTACAGTACACCCATCAACACCACATTGTGGTGACACCGTTTTATCGTGATTCGACAAATGACACGGGCCACCTTTGGATCGAAATTAGGGACTTCGAGATCGGTAGGAACGGATGGGGCCGAGCACGCAATTGCAGCCAGAAAAAGCAGCAAACCGAACACTACGCCTGCCAGGAATCGTCGGATTATCATCCCCTTTCCCCAGGCCCTCGAATATCAGAGCCGCTAACAGGCCATCGCGCTCGCGCACAATCCCGCATAAGCCTGTTTGGCCAAACAACGGCAGCCGCAACCGACATGGCACAGGCAAATTGGAAGTTTTTATCTTTCAACGGCGCGGGCGCACCCAATACCCAATCACCGCTGGCAGAATGAGGGGCACCGCCGAAATCGCTCCCAGAACTACGCGCATATAATCAGGCCCCTTTGGTGAAAGCAGAACCAACAATATTACACAAACGAGTGCGACCAGCGCAGTCCCGTACAAAATCCGCCACATCAAAATCCGACTGTTTGGCCACAAAGCACGCTTAGAAAAATGTTCGTAATACAGACCGGCCACACAACCAACAAGTATCGGCCAGCTCAATATCCGATATTCCGTCAGCAGGGCCACCGGCAACAATACATAGTCAAGAAATTGGTAATTCACCATCAACCAGTCCTTTGCGCATCCGAAGCGTCGTTGACTGCAATCATGGATGGAGCTAATGGTGCAATCGGGGTGGCCTTTTCCCCTGCACCCCAATCCAGCGGCATGGAAACAAAAAAGCCTCGTACACGAGAACGTAGGACGCGGGCAGCGAGATCAACATTATGAACCGAAATTTCGATATCGTTATGAATTTGCCCTGGTCCCTCCACCACCCCAGGCAACGCAAGATGAATCTTTTTCTTCGTCATATAGGCTGCTTGTAGTTCTGGCGGTAGGCTAAAGTCGACTTTCTTATCTCCGCGCTTAGTCGAATATGCTAATTTCCGCCCCTCCGTAAGCAACTTATAAGAATCCCGTGGAGTGTGCAAGAAAACTTCGTTATAAGCTGTTCTGTTGTCCCGCCCCAGCATCTGTAGCCCGCGAACGCTAGCTTGCTCAAGAGGCCTGTTCAAGTCTATCGAGTTCGGTGCCGAGCGTTCTAGCTGGGCACCGGTCGTCTTCGTATCAACTAGCATGCCCAAGTGTTTCTTCCACTGCCCGATGCGGAGTTCCCTAGCGAATTTTCGGGTGACTAATTTCACTCCGGCACCCACATCTGTTAACGCCGCTCCGGCGCTGTCCACAATGACAGCGGCAAGCTCGGTATCTCCATTTCCGTTAAGGCTTCGATCGTTGATATTTGCACTTCCGATTATCGCCACTGCATCGTCAACTATCATAAGTTTGCTGTGGACATAGATCATTTCGGATAGAACATGGGTCTTCGTGAGCCCGTAATTCCGCAAATTAAGTACTGTTAAGTACTTAGTCCATTCCTCGTCCATTCCGTGCGAACGAAGTATGCGCTCAACCTCGGCATTGCTCGGCGGCGTACGCAAAACACCCCAAGCCTTACCGTTTTTTGCCAGAATCGTCGCGTTTATTCGGTGAATAAGACTTCCGCTAGCTCGTTTCACTCCCTGCAGCGCCCACCATGCCTGCGAAGCAGTACTAGCCTCTTCTAATTTCCCCTCAGGATGCTCGGGCAGAACTAGCCATACATGGAACGGTCGACCCGCATAAATCGCTCGTCCAATTGCGTTAGCGAGCTCTGCAATGATGGGATTATCAGACGGACACTTAACCCCGAACTGATCTCTACCACAGTCAGACATAAAAAATTGGTTTTCGATATAAATGAATCCTTGTGCGGCACGGATGCTATTCACCATAGCGTCAAGGATGCTAGTTTGATGCCGAGACGACCATTCTTTACGAGCAATATGTGCTACAGATTCTCGCAGCTGATCTGGCGACTTCCAGTCGTCGTGAATAAATTTATGTTTATCGTCCCATAGCACTAATTCGTCCCGCAACTGAGCTGATGACGCCGACCGACAAATCTGCACACACGATGTCCCGGCGCCAGGGACGAGCGGATCGACAAGATAAGCAGGACCTTGAGCCTTAGTGAACCAATCAACGTTCAAACCCGCGTCGGCGAAATTAGTACCGCCGCCAACAAAACTATTCCAGCGCAATACGAAGTTTCGAAAAACATCAAACGCTGCTGGCCCAACTACCTTTATTGCGACGTCCTGCCAAGGCTGCCGCGGCTGAAAGCTTTCGTCAAATACCTTCCCATCCGGACCATATGAGGGGTGGAACCCCGGGCGGCCGCCTCTCGGTTTAGTAAGTAATACCTCGGCGTCGCTAAGCCGCCTGGCCGGCACAAGCTGAGCGTTGTAAGCGTCGTTCAAAACGTGAATCGTTGGGTCGATTACCACATCGAAAGCATTGGTGTCCCAGCGCCCGTACGCGAGATCAATCCCGCCTAGAAAAGCAATCCGCCCATCAACCACTACTGACTTCTGGTGGTGCGAAAAAAACTGGTTGGCATACTTTACTATTGGCTTGATCCCCCCCGAAAAGTCGTATGATCCCAAATTAGATTTTCCGGTATTGGGATTTTGAAGCATAACCTCAATTGACCCGCTTGAATTTGCGATTGTACCAAATGCTTTCTGCGCCTCTTCCTCATGGGTGTTCACCACTGCATTCAACGCATCGAAAAGCATGACACGGACATGAACGCCACGTTTGACTGCTTGCGACAATATCTCCGATAGACGGCCGATGTGTTCGGGATGACCCCGGTTATCAAGCTCCACGTCATAGTCAAGCTGCCAGTCGGTGATCATAACGAAGCTTTTTGCAGTTCGTATAGCTTCCGCCACAGCTTGTAGGTAATCGCGGCCATTCTGAAAATGAACGCAGGTATTGCCATATCGTGGAAGCGCAAATGGCTGATCGGCGTCAAAATACTGCCCAGTAATTGAACTCTTTGTACCCTGTGTAATCGGCGCGCCACGTACGCTACTGACCATTATGCAGCTCCTCTTTATGAATCAAACTTGTTGCGTAATGTGTGGAGCCCCCTAACACCAAAGTCATCCTTTACCCAATAGTGGAGCCACTTTTCTTTGTAATCCTCCAATGAGCGACCGTCGGGATGGTAGTTCATCGCACCCAAGATTCTTTTTGTATTAGAAGGAGAAGCACCATCTGTCCAAGCCACCCGATTTAATGGAGTAGCCACGAGCCCACTGAGTACCCATACATTGCCCGGGTTGGTTTCGACTGCGAGGACAAGATCGATCCGCTCCTGAGGAGATAGCGCCAGTTCTCCATCTGGCCGGACGGTGCCCCTAGCAATAACCTTACTCCAAGAGTCAGGGTCGAAAACCCAACAAGGAACGTCATCACTCCCATCATTAAGTGGGGCGTTCAAAATGGCAATTGTCCAGTCTTGACCTTCAGGAACGATACCCAAGGATCCCGGAATGTCTGAAAGTACTAGCTTGAAATTCATTTGCTTTGCTACCAGTGGCGACGATGGCAAAACTGGAAGAGAATAGCTTAGGCTTTCTGGTTGCGAGAATGTCTTCTTACCGGCATGAACGGTAATCTTCCCCGGGCACTGCACCGTAATATTCCCACCATCAATGGTGATATTCGCCCCACCGGCGGTGGATAAGCTAATACTCTTCGCCGCCGCCCAATCGATATGCGCATTCGCGCTGATCACATTGACCTCATCGCGCGCCTGGATCTTCAATTCATCCGCCTGCGCCTGAATATCGATCGCATCCTTCGCCGCAATCATCTGCAGCCCGATGCCGCCCTCGCCCGGCTTGACCGCACCGCCCAGCATACCGATGGCCTGTCCGGTGTGAACGCGCATCTGCCCACCGGTGACGAACTGCGTATCCTGCCCACTCATCAAGGTAATCGTCTCGCCATTGGCCAGCTGAACATCCTGCCCGGCCGTGACGCCAAGGCCCGCCTTGGCCGCGATAGCAATGATCGGTTTACCCAGATGCGGCACCTTGCCCTCGCCCGGCTTGCTGTCCTTCGGCCCGTCCGGATCCTTGGCGTCCACCATGCCGGACACCGCCTCCAGCATAGCCTTGAGCGGCGCGACCTTGTCGTCGATGGCGCTGGCGTTGGCTTTCGCCGCACCCACGTGTGATGCAAACGCCACCGTTTGATGGGTCGTCGCCGCCTGACTGAAGGTCTCGGCAATCTTCACCGCCTGCTTCATCATGGCGATGCCGGCCGAGTTGTCGCCGACGGGATCGCGCTCGCCGGCCGAGTGGGCGATCTTGTAGCTGGAGATAAGCAGGCCCGCGCCGCCGCGCACCGCGCCGTAGGCGTCGGTGCGCAGTTCCGCGCCCAGGCCACGGAAGCTGCCGCGGTAGTTGTCGGCCGCGTGGATCAGGTGCCCGAGATTGAGCTCGGTGCCCGCATGCGTGGTGCGCAGTTGTACCCGCCCCTGCCCGTCCGTGTCATCGAACAGCAGCTGGTTGTAACCCATGCCGCCGAATTCCTTGGTGCGGATGCCCCACTGGGCAGCGGCGTTGCGGTGACCGGCATCCTCGGCGGATGCGCCATGCCACACCGGGCTGTTACCACCTGCGAGGTTGCCTTGCGCCGAGGGCGCATGATCGTGCGCCTGGCCGAAGCTGTCGGCAGCGGCGTCCCCGCGCTCGCCACCGGGCGTGGGGGCAATGCCGCCTTCGCCCTGGCCGTTGTACAGCGCGCCCACGATGATGGGCCGGTCGATGTCGTTCTCGAGGAACTGCACCAGCACTTCCTGCCCGATACGCGGCAGGAACTGGCTGCCCATGCCACCGCCGGCCGAGCGCTGCGCCACGCGCACCCAGCAGGTGGCGTCGCCGCTGTCCTGCCAGTGAAAGCGGATGCGCACTCGTCCCAGCGCATCGCAATACAGTTCATCGGCTCCGCTGGGCATGTCGTTGCCGTCGGCGCCGACCACGATGGCGCTTTGCGCACCCATCGCGGTGGGACGCGGATGCGCGCGCCCGTCGCTGCCTTGCAGCTGCGGACGCCACACGACGGTACTCTCGACGGCCTCGAAGTAGTTCGCGTAGCCGCCCTCGCGCGCCTGCTTGACCACCAGCTCGAAGTCGTCCGGCAGCCCTTCGCCGATGGCTTCTTCCAGCAGTTCGGGAATCGGTCCAAACAGCTCGGCCAGCGCGTGTTCGGCCTTGGTGGGCATGTTGTTCACGCCCACGCTCATCACGCGCAGGATGGTGTAGCCGGCCACCTGGCCCAGGCGCGACAGGGGCGCGCCCGTGACGTTCAAGCGGGTGCCAGCGCGCAGCGTGCGCACGGTGGAGCGCCCGCGCCACAGCTGGCTGCGCGCTTCGCGCGACTCCATCTGGATGTCGGCATAGCGCTGCGCCTGGTCGCCGCTGGCATACGCGTACTGGCCCGGCACATCGAACGATTCGAGCGATGGCAGCTTCGATCCGTTCGACAGGCGCGAGGGCGCGTTACCCACCACGATCTTCTTGGCCTTGTAGTCGTAACTGAGCACGGTCGATGCGGAGGCGCCCACGCTGCGCAGGGCAGACAACGCCTGCACGGTGTCGCTGGCCTCCCCGGCGCGCACGCCGTGAAAGCGGATGCCGCCGCCCTGCTCGGAACTGCGGTCCTCCGCCACGCCGGTGAGCGTGCTGCTGTCGGCAAACAGCACCATGCCCGGGCCGTCCTCCAACTGTTCGAAACGCCACGCCAGCCCTTCTTCGGTCAGCAGGCGTTCGACGAATTCGAGGTCGGATTCGCGGTACTGGCAGCAGTAGCTGCGCTCGTTCGCGCCCTGCATGAATTCAAGCGCGTCGTCGCTCCAGCGCCAGCGCGCCGCCGGTGCGTATTGCTCGAACACGGCATCGATGATGTCGGTGACGCTCTTGTCCTGCCACACACGGCTATTGCGCACGTGCTGCAGGCGCCAGATCCAGTGCGAGATGCGCACGCGGTAGCGCGCCAGGCCGCCGTCGCTGCCCAGCATGGCCACTTCGCTGATCTCGCCGGAGAAGCGTTCGCGCGTGCGGTCGGCCAGGCTGACCTGCAGCGTGGCACTCTGGCCGAGCAGCTCGTCCAGGTCGACATATGCGCTGGTGGACAGCGCGATCACGTCGCGCATGCCCACGCCCTGGACGATGTCGTCGGCCGCAAAGGCTTCCACCATCAGATTAGGGCCTGAGCCCTCATTGCCGTCGCCGATGGTCAGCTCGTACAGACGGGAGTCGCTGAAAAATTCTTTGAGTGCCGAGATGACCTGGTCGGCAAGGGAGAGGCTCATGATTCGCCAGAGGCTTTCGAGGGACGCTTGGGTTTGCAGACGGGATCGTTCTTGCCGCTGTTGGCGCAGATGTGTTCACGGCAGCGGTCTGCCTTGGCCACACTGGGTTGCGCGGCGCATTGCTTGTACTGCAGCGCGATCTTGCTTTGGTGGGAAGCGGAGGATGACTTGGTGTGGGCCACCAGCGCGGCCAGCAACGCGACGTCATTGTCCACCGGGGCGGCCTTGGCGGGCTTGCTCTTCGACTCGGCGCCCTGCGCGCGGGTCTTGTCGCGCCGGTCCCTGTCCCTGTCCTTGTCCTTGTCCTTGCTGGACTTCTCCTTGCCGGCCTTTTCCTTCCTGGCCGGCTCGGACTTGGCCTTCTTCTCCTTCTTTGGCGCCGGCTCGGCCTCGCGCTTGGCGCTCGCTTGGCATGCGCCGCGGACGGTTTGTCGAGCAGCTGCACCAGTTCGTCGGGCGAGCTTTTCGGGCGCGGCGGGGCGGTGAGGATGTCGTCGAGCGAGCGCTCCTTGCCGGGTTCGATGGGCGCGTCGACGATGGCGGCGGCATTCGATTCCTGCGCCTGCGCGGGCGCCAGCACGTCGTCCGCGGCCACGACTTGCGCGGCCGCCGGGGTAGCTGGTGGGGAGGAAGGTTGCGATGCGGGTGCGGGGCTGGTGGCGGCTATCGGTTTGACAGGTTCGCTGTCGTCGTACACGGCCAGGCCGATCGCGCCTGCACCCAGCGCGGCAATGACGGCGGCGCCGGCGATCCAGCGCGATCGGCGGCCGGGAGAGGTGGACGCGGCAGCCCGCCCAGCCTTGCTGTCGAGCTGCCCGAGAATACTGTCGCGATTGACCTCCGCCTTCTCATCGGGCGTTAACAGGCTGGGCCGCCCGGAACCTGGGCGGCGATCGTCGCGTTGATGCAAAATAGACTCCTTGTTGATCTCAACATAACTTTACGCGATTTATAAAGTTTCGTAAGAAAAATTTGTTGCTTGTTGTTTGCTTCCGATCAGAAAAGCGACGGTTTTGCCTTGTAATTCAGTTAAAATATACTCTGGAGCAATGCTTATTATCCAGCATTGTTGATAGAATCGGTTGATGTTCATGATATTCGCGGTTGCGCTGTATTTTTTCCTTGCCTGCCTCATCAGCTGGATGGTGCTGTTTCCAGCCGGCCGCGCTTTTGTGCTGCAAGTGCTGGCCGGCGCGGGCGAACGCATGCAGCAGCGCCTGGGTCAGCTGGCGCGCCGCCAGAGCGGGGAATTGGCGGCGATGGGGCAGTCTGGCCGTGCCAACCTGCACGGCGCCGGCGCCTTCCTGCGCCGCCACTACGTGCTGGCCATCGGCGGCGCTCTGCTGGTGCTGGTGCCGCCGGTGGTGGCGCTGATGGCGGGCGGGCAGACCCAGTTGAACGGCTTCGACGACACGCCGCGCGAAGTCAATTCGCAGGTGGCTTCGCTCCTGGAAGGCGAGCACCTGGTGCCGCCACCCGCCCTGCCGCCGCTGGCCTTCATGACGGCGGAAGTCGAGCAGGCGCGCCCGATGATCGCCTCGGCCAGCCGCGACTGGGCCTTGATGAACCCTGCTTTCGAGCAGCGCCTGCTGATGGTCTTCAAGATCATGAAGGAAAAGCATGGCTACGACATGGCGATCCTGGAAGGCTACCGCAGCCCCGAGCGCCAGAACATGCTGGCGTCGATGGGCTCGAACGTGACGAATGCGGCGGCGTTCCAGAGCTGGCACCAGTACGGCCTGGCGGCCGACTGTGCGTTTGTCAGGAACGGCAAGATCGTCATCACGGAAAAGGACCCGTGGGCGATGCGCGGCTACGAGCTGTATGGGGAAGTGGCCGAGTCGCTGGGCCTGACCTGGGGCGGACGCTGGAAGATGATGGACTTCGGGCACACCGAGCTGCGCATGCCCGGCGTGATGCGAAAAAAATAGGACGACATTCGAGGAGTGACTACATGGCCGGACCAGTAATCGTATTAGGCGACAAGACCTCGCACGGCGGCACGGTGATCGAGGCATCGACCATGACGGACATCGCCGGCAAGGGCGTGGCGCGCATGGGCGACAAGACCTCCTGCCCGATCCCGGGCCATGGCACCAATCCGATCGTCACGGGCGACCAGACCTGCATCATCGACGGCAAGCCGGTGGCCCGCCATGGCGACAAGACCTCCTGCGGCGCGACCCTGATCGCAAGCCAGCAAACCACGGTCGACCTGATCTGATGCGCAGCTGGATCAAGACTTCCCTCCTGGTGGTGGCGCTGTTTGCCCTGTGCTGGGGCGGCGCCATCGCATACTGGCAAACCACCAACCGGATGCCCTCGATTGGCGACCTGGCGCTGTACATGCTGGTGCTGCCCCTGGCTCTGCTGCTGGGCGTTTGGCTGCTACGCAAGGGCATGGGCGCCATGGCGGCGGCACCGGCCGTGGCTGTCGCCGCGCCGGCCGCCAGCGCCGCGCGCGACCCAGGCAAGACTGAACCCGTGCTGGAGCTGCTGGCCGGCGCGCTGCGCACCGCCCATGGCGCTTCGGTGGAAGAGCTGGCGGAAGCCATCGAGGGCGGGACCGCGCGCCCCGGGCTCGATCCGGAGCTGCTCGACGACGACGGCTACCCGATCATGAGCGCGCGCGTGGACGCGGCCGACGACGAAGACCTGCGCGTCGAGATCGAAGCCTGGCTGGCCGCCCATGGCCACACCCGCGATTTCGACTCCGAGCAGTGGCGCGCGCTGGTGCTGGGCACGGGCGTGGTCAACGAACTGGCTTTTGAACTTGCCGCCCATGAGCTGCTGGGCCAGGACGGCGGCAAGCGCGTCCCCACGCTGCAACTGCTGCCCCTGCTCTCACCTACCTGGCGCGAGGAGCAGCGCCGCGCGGCGGCCGAATGGCTGCGCCAGTGCGTCGCGCAGGCCGGCTGGCCGCTGGAGCGCATCAGCGCCCGGGCGCCCGTGCAGGGCCATGTCGCTTCCCTGATCACCCAGCTGCGCGCGCAGGCGCACAGCGGCGAGCCGGTGCTGGCCCTCGTCGTCGCACTCGACTCCCACATCGGCGAAGCCAGCGTGAATGCCTTGTCCGCCGCCGGCACGCTGTTCGTGGCCAGCCGCCCGCAGGGACTGGTGCCGGGAGAAGGCGCGGCCGCCGTGCTGCTGGCCGACCGCACCCAGGCACGCCACCTGGCGGCCGACGTGCAGCCGCTGGTGCAATCCGCCACCGCCCGGCGCGAAGGCTCGGCCGACACCAGCCGGCGTCCGGATGCGGCCGTGCTGCGCAAGCTGGCCGCCGCCTTGCAGGACAACGCCGGCATCGAGGCCGCCAAGGTAGCGATGGTAGTGGCCGACACCAGCCACCGCACCAGCCGCGTGATGGAGCTGATGGCGTTCGGCCATGAACAGTTCGCGCACCTGGATACGAGCCTGGACGTGAAGTCCACCGGGCCGGCCTGTGGCCACAGCGGCGCCGTCGCGGCGCTGGCGGCGCTGGCGGTGGCGCGTCACCACGCCATCGAACTGGACCAGCACGTCCTGTGCATCGCCAACGAAGACCCATTCGAGCGCGCCGCCATGCTGCTGACGCCGGCCAGCCTGCTTGCCCCGCTTACTCCGCCTGCCCCACCCACCACCTGATCGACCCACCCGCGTACCTGAAGATGATGCACTCCATGTGGCAGTTCCTGACCACACGCACCAGCCTTGCCGTCATCGGCTGGCTGGCTTTCGCCCTGTTGCTGTGGATCGCCACCCGCCTGCTCGGCCTTCCGCCGGCTTGGGCGTTCGCGCTGTTCGCCCTCGCCGCCGTGATCGGCGGCCTGGTGCTGCTGTGGCGCTGGCAGAAGCGCCGCAAGGCCGCCGGCCAGCTCGGCGAGATGCTGGAAAAGCAGGTCACCAAGGCCGCACCGAAAGCCGATCCGGCCCAGCGCCAGGAGCAGGACGTCATCAAGCAGCGCATGCTGGACGCCATCTCCACCATCAAGAACTCCAAGCTGGGCCAGCTCTCGGGCGACGCCGCCCTGTATGAGCTGCCCTGGTACATGATCATCGGGAACCCGGCGGCAGGCAAGAGCACGGCGGTGGCCAGCTCGGGCCTGCAGTTCCCCTTCGCCGACACCAAAATCGTGCAGGGCGTGGGCGGCACCCGTAACTGCGACTGGTTCTTCACCACCGACGGCATCCTGCTCGACACGGCCGGACGCTATTCCGTGGTGGACGAGGACCGCGCCGAGTGGTTCGGCTTCCTGTCGCTGCTGAAAAAATACCGCAAGAAGGCGCCGATCAATGGCGTCATCATCGCCGTCAGCGTGGCCGAACTGACCGCCAACCGTCCGGAGTTCGCCATCAACCTGGCCAAGAACCTGCGCCAGCGCGTGCAGGAACTGACCGAAAAGCTGGAAGTGCACGCGCCCGTGTACGTGGTGTTCACCAAGGCCGACCTGATCACCGGCTTTTCCGAATTCTTCCAGGACGTCGAGCGCGCCGAGCGCGATCGCGTCTGGGGCGCTACCCTCCCCTACAGCCAGAACATCAGCAGCCAGCAGGTGCTGGACCAGTTCGACGCCCGTTTCGATGAGCTGTACGACGGCCTGAAGGACCTGAGCGCGGCCAGTATGGCGCTGCAGTGGCGCGAGCGCATGCCCTCCGGCGTGTTCACCTTCCCGCTTGAATTTGCCAACATCAAGGCGCCGCTGCGCTCCTTCATCGCCACCCTGTTCGAGGAAAACCCGTTCCAGTTCAAGCCCGTGTTCCGCGGCTTCTACTTCACCAGCGCGCTGCAGGAAGGCGAGCCGGTGTCGGCGTCGTCCGAACGCGTGGCGCAGCGCTTCGACATCAAGCTGCAGCCGCAGCAGCACGAGGGAACCCACCAGCAGCAGGGCTACTTCCTCCTGAACCTGTTCCGCAACGTGATTTTCGCCGACAAGGACCTGGTGGCGCAGTACGCCAGCCCGGCCAAGACGCGCATGCGCTACGCCGCCTTTTTCGCCGCCACCGCCATCGTCGGCCTGGCGCTGGGCGGCTGGAGCTGGTCGTACATGAACAACCGCCAGCTGGTGGAAAACGTCGAGGCCGACCTGGCCCAGGCCCAAAAGGTGCAGGACAAGCGCATGGACCTGCAATCGCGCTTCGAAGCGCTGCAGATCCTGCAGGACCGCATCGAGCAGCTGGAAAAATACCGCAGCGACCGGCCCCTGTCGCTGAGCCTGGGCCTGTACCAGGGCGACAAGCTGGAACGCAAGCTGCGCGAAGAGTATTTCGCCGGCGTGCGCGAAGTGATGCTGCGTCCGGTCGGCGAGTCGCTCGAAGGCTTTCTCACTGAAGTGAACCGCAACGCGGCCCAGCTGCAGCCGGCCGCGCGCGGCCCCGGTGAAGCGCCCGCCGCCGCCCCTGCAGCGACCACCGTCGCAGCGGCCTCGCAGCAGTTCAAGGATTCCTCGCCCACCAACAGCGAAGACGCCTACAACGCCCTCAAGACCTACCTGATGCTGGGCGACCCGGGCCGCGCCGAAGGCGGCCACCTGAACGACCAGCTGACCCGCTTCTGGCGCGGCTGGTTGGACGCCAACCGGGGCGCGATGTCGCGCGAGCAGATGATCCGTGGGGCCGAGCGCATCATCACCTTCTACCTGTCGCAGATTTCGGATACCTCATGGCCGCGCCTGGACACCAAGCTGGCGCTGGTCGACCAGACCCGCGAGAACCTCAAGCGCGTGGTGCGCGGCATGCCGGCGCGCGAGCGCGTGTATTCGGACGTGAAGGCGCGCGCCGCCACCCGTTTCCCGTCCATGACGGTGGCGCGCATCGTCGGCGACCAGGACAAGGAACTGGTCCTGGGCAGCTACGCCATTCCCGGCACCTTCACGCGCGAAGCGTGGGAAGGCTTCATCCAGCAAGCCTTCCGCGATGCGGCCAACCACGAACTGCAAAGCGCGGACTGGGTCCTGAAGACCGCCGCCAAGGACGACCTGACGCTGGAAGGCAGCCCCGAGCAGATCCAGAAGTCGCTGGTGGAGCTGTACAAGAACGACTACGCCAAGGAATGGACCAAGTTCGTGCAGGGCGTGACGATCCGCGACCTGGCCGGCTTTGACGCCGCCACGGCGGCCATGAACCGCCTGGGCGACCCGCAGGTTTCGCCGATCAGCAAACTCCTGACCACCGTGTACGAGCAGACCTCGTGGGACAACCCCTCGCTGGTCGATGCCGGCCTGCAGAAGGCCAAGGGCGGCGTGGCAGCCTGGTTCCGCGAGACTATCCTGCGCCAGAAGCCGTCGCAGATCAACGTCAACATCCCGACCTCGGCGCCGACCAATGCGGCGCTGCCGCTCGGCCCCGTGGGGCGCGAGTTCGCCGGCGTGGCCAAGCTGGTGGTGGTGAAGGACCAGGGCGCCTCGCTCATGACCGGCTACATGGATCACCTGTCCAAGCTGCGCGGACGCTTCAACACCATCAAGAACCAGGGCGATCCGGGCCCGGGCGCCAAGCAGCTGATGCAGCAGACGCTGGACGGCAGCGGCTCGGAACTGGCTGAAGCGCTCAAGTACGTGGACGAACAGATGCTGACCGGGATGAGCGACAGCCAGAAGGGCGCCATCCGTCCGCTGCTGGTGCGC
>JBKHWY010000033.1:13130-16651 GCA_046566285.1 Gammaproteobacteria bacterium
ATGCAGACCTTCGCCGTCATCGTCAAGCCCACCGAGACCGAGATCGACAAGGTGTGGGCGGCCCAGGTGGTGCAGCCGTTCCGCCAGAACCTGGCCAACAAGTTCCCGTTCTCGACCGATACCCACGCCGAAGCCACCGACGCCGAAATCGGCCAGGTGTTCGGCCCGCAGGGCGCGATCGCCAAGTTTTTTGAGACCACCATCGGCCCCCTGGTCGTGCGGCGCGGCGATGTCGTCACCGCCAAGACCTGGGCCAACATGGGCATCCACCTGTCGCCCAGCGTGACGGCCAGCTTCCCCGGCTGGATCGCGCCATTGGCGGCCGGCGGCGTGGCCAATGCCGCCGCGACCACCAGCGCGCCCGGCGAAGCGCAGACCATGCTCGACCTGCAAGCGCTGGGCGCCACCGGCGCCACCGAGTTCACCATCGAGATCGATGGGCAGGTGCTGCGCTGGCGCGGCCAGGCCCAGCCCTGGGTGCACATGGTGTGGCCGAATCCGATGGGCGTGCCGGGCGCGCGCGTGTCCGCCATCACGCCGGAAGGCCGCACGGTGGTGCTGTTCAACGACGCCAGCCATTCCGGCATGAAGAAAATGGTCGAAGCGGCCAAGCGCCAGCGCAAGGACGGCGGCGTGTTTGAACTGAGCTGGAACAGCGGCGGGGTAACCGTCACGGCCAACTTGAAGATCGTCGGCAACCGCCCGGCTCCGGCCGCGCCGGCCGCGCCGCAAGGCGCCAGCCAGGGCTTCAAGCGCCTGAAGCTGCCCGATTCGATCATCGAAGCGAGCGCGCCAGCCGCAGCAGCCGCACCTGCAGGAGAGGCCCAATGACCCGCACCTCCACGCCTACCCCGGTAGGCTACTTCGGCAAGATCCCCAGCCGTGGCGACTTCGTCAAGGGCAGCGACAATCCGGCCCTGGTCAAGGTGCTGGACGACTGGCTGGCCAAGGCCATGGACCTGATGAGCGCGGACGCGCGCTGGAAGCTGCACTACGATTCCATCGCGCCGCTGCATTTCGCCTTCATCGGCCCGCGCCGGCGCCATGCGGTCGCCGGCCACATCGTGGCCAGCAGCGACCAGTCGAACCGGCGCTTCCCGTTCCTGATGATGAGCACCATGGAGGTGCCCGAGCCGGGGGCCTTCGTGCCGGATGCGCCGCTGGTATTGAGCCGCCTGTGGAACCGGCTGGAAGCGCTCAGCACGGCCGTCATCAGCGCCACCGACGCCACCATTCCCCTGCAGACGGCGGCCAGCCAGGTCATCGACCTGGACCTGCGCACCAGCGCCTACGACGCCGCGTTTGCCGACTTCCTCGACATGCAGACCGTGGGCGCGCTCGACGCGCTGCTGGCGCAAAGCGGCTACCCCGGCACCGTGCGCCAGGTCCTGCTGGCACTGGGCCTGCTGCTGCAGCCGGTGCTGGCCAGCAGCTCCGGACGGCTGGAGAAAAGCCTGGTGCTGCCGTTGCCGGGCGACCCCATGTACCGCAACCTGGTGGCGGCGTTCTGGATGCACCTGATCACGCCGTTCCTGGCGCGCGCCGACTTCGAGCTGGCCCTGTTCGTCACCCGCATCGAGCAGCGCCCCGCCCTGGTGCTGGGTTTTAGCGGCGCGTCGGCGCAGACCCTGCAAGCCATCATGGACCCGCAGGCCGCGCTCGAGCGCCACATCACCTTCGACGACCTCGAATGGGTCGAGGACCAGGTCGATGACGACTACGCGATCAAGAAGCTGTCGACCTACCTGGCCCAGGCCAACCTGTCACTCAAGTCCGCGCTCGACTCGCTCTGCACGGCCTTCATTGGAACTTGAATCGGAACATGAACATGCATCGACTGGTATCTTTTCTCATCCTCCTGGCCTGCGCCACCGGCGCCTTGGCCCAGGACGCCGCGCCGCAACCCGGGCAGGTGCTGGCCAGTGGCACCGTTCCGGACGAAGCGACCAAGAACGCCGTGCTGACCCGCCTGCGCGAGGTGTATGGCGCCGACAAGGTGGTCGACCAGATCAGCGTGGGCCAGGTGGCCACCCCGGCCAACTGGAACAACTACGTGCAGAAGCTGATCACCCCGGACTTGAAGCAGATCAGCCGCGGCCAGCTCAAGATCGACGGCAATACCGTGAGCCTGCGCGGGGAAGTGGCCAATGAAGCGCAGCGCCAGAAGCTCGCCAGCGACGTGGCCACGAGCCTGAATCCCACCTACACCGTCAACAACGGCTTGCGGGTGTCGGCCGCCGAACAGGGTGTGCTCGACAGCACCCTGGCCAACCGCGTGGTGGAATTCGAAAGCGGCAAGGCCACCCTCACCCCGACCGGGCGCGCCATCCTGGACGAGATGGCCGCCGCCATCCTGAAGCTCAAGGACCGCAAGATCGAGGTGATCGGGCACACCGACAATCAGGGCCTGAAGGCCACCAACCTGGGCCTGTCGCAGGCGCGCGCCGAAGCGGTGAAAGCCTACCTGGCCACCAAGGGCATCAAACCCGACCTGCTGACGGCCTCCGGCCAGGGCGCCGACCGCCCGGTGGCCAGCAACGACACGGCCGAGGGCCGCGCGCGCAACCGCCGCATCGAATTCAGGCTGGCGCAATAAGCCGTCCCGCCAGCCAACCAAGGACATCCATGTATTCAGCAGACCAGTTACTCAACCCCATCAGCCCGGACCAGCCGGCCGGCGAAGACCTGGCGTTTTCGCCCGAACTCGATGCGATTATTCAGGCGCGCAAATTCGACGACCCCTCGCTCGACCAGGGCGAATGGGTCACCGACCTGAAGGAAGCGGATTGGGATTTCGTCGTGCAGCGCTGCGCCGCGCTGCTTGAAAAAAAGAGCAAGGACTTGCGCCTGGCCGTGTGGCTGACCGAAGCGGGCGCCAAACAGTACAACATGCGCGGCCTGGCCGAAGGCTTGCGCGTGCTGGCCGGCCTGTTCGACCAGTTCTGGGACCAGGGCCTGTTCCCCGAGTCGGAAGACGGCGACCATGACCAGCGCATCGGCAACCTGAGCTGGATCCTGAGCCAGATCCCGACGCTGGTGCGCGAGATGCCCATCACCGACGGCAGCAAGGGCGCCTGGTCGCTGCTGGACTTCGATACCGTGCGCAAGCAGGGCGACAGCGACGGCCGCAAGCTGGCCGACATGGAAGCGGCGCGCAGCCAGACCTCGGCGGCGTTCCGCACGCTGTTCGCGGCCGACACCAAGGCGGCGCTGGACGCGCTGGCGCAATTGGAACGCGCGGCCGACAAGCGCCTGGGCAACGACAGCCCCGGCTTCGTCAACGCGCGCGACGCGCTGGACGGGATGGTGCACCTGATTCCGGCGCCGGCGGCCGAGGCACCGGTGACCAGCGCGCCCACAGCCGCCGATGGCGTGGCGGGCGAGGCTGGCCACATCGCCGTGGCCCAGGCGCCGTCGGGGCCACCGGGCGCGATCACGCATCGCACCCAGGCGATCGCCCAGCTGCGCGCGGTGGCCGAATTTTTCCGCCGCACCGAGCCGCACAGCCCCGTGTCCTACTA
>JBKHWY010000034.1:0-3714 GCA_046566285.1 Gammaproteobacteria bacterium
CCCGGACGGCGGTATCGAGGTGGTCAACCGGGGGTATCAGCCGGGCCCGAACGGCGGGCAATGGAAGCAATCGACGGGCAAGGCGTATTTCGTGGCCTGGCCCACGACGGCGCACCTGAAGGTGTCGTTCTTCGGCCCCTTCTACGCCAGCTACATTGTCATCGATCTGGACCCGGACTACCAGCACGCGCTGGTGTGCGGGCCGGACCGCTCGTATTTGTGGCTGCTCCCGCGCAACCCCGTGATCGACGCAGCCACCCGCCAGCGCCTGCTGGCCAGGGCCCAGGCGCTCGGCTTCGATACCGCCAGCCTGGTCTGGGTCAGCCACGACCAGGCCGCGCGCGCCTAGCCGACGATCCGCAGCGAAAAGTCGGTGGCCTTGACGTCCTTGGTCAGGGCGCCGATGGAGATGCGGTCCACGCCCGTCTCGGCAATCGCGCGCACGGTGTCGAGGTTGACGCCGCCCGAAGCTTCCAATAGCGCGCGGCCGGCATTGATCGCCACGGCCTCGCGCATCATGGCCAGGTCGAAGTTATCCAGCAGGATCGAGGTGGCGCCCGCATCCAGCGCTTCGCGCAGCTGGTCCAAGGTCTCGACCTCGATCTGGATCGACACGCCGGCGTTCAATGCCTGCGCGGCTGCCAGCGCGGGCTGAATGCCGCCGGCCGCGGCGATGTGGTTCTCCTTGATCAGGATGCCGTCGAACAGGGCCATGCGCTGATTCTTGCCACCGCCCACACGCACCGCGTACTTCTGCGCCTGGCGCAGGCCCGGCACCGTCTTGCGGGTGTCGAGGATGGCGGCGCGGGTGCCGGCGATCACGTCCACGTAGCGGCGCGTGGCGGTGGCCACGCCGGACAGCAGCTGAAGGAAGTTGAGCGCACTGCGCTCGGCGGTCAGCAGCGCGCGCGGCGGCGTATCGATATAGCACACGATGCTGTCGGGGGCCATCAGGTCGCCCTCGGCATACTGCCAGTCGATGACGATGCTCTGGTCGAGCGCGCGCATCACGCCATCGAACCAGGGCGCGCCGGCCAGCACGGCCTGTTCGCGCACCAGCACGCGGGCGCGCACGCGGGTGTCGTCCGGCACCAGCTGGCCGGTCAGGTCGCCGGTGCCGACGTCTTCCAGCAGCGCCGCCAGCAGATTCGCATCGAAAGCCGCCTGCAGCGTGGCGTCGAATGGGGCGTATGGGTTACGCAGATTGCTGTGTGATTGGTTCCGATCGCTCATGCAGGCCCCACTCCCGAAAACAGATTGCCTTCCTTGGCCAGCTCGCCCGTCGGCAGCGCCTTGGCCTTCTTCGCGGCGGCGAAGTCGAGCATGCGGTCGATGGCGCGCACGGCTTCACGGCCGATGGCCGGATCGACGAAGATCTCGTTCTTGCCCGATTCAAGCACGTCGGCCAGGTTCTGCAAGCCGTTCATGGCCATCCACGGGCAGTGCGCGCAGCTCTTGCAGGTGGCGCTGTTGCCGGCCGTGGGGGCTTCGATCAGCGTCTTGCCCGGCGCGGCGGCGCGCATCTTGTGCAGGATGCCGTTGTCGGTGGCGACGATGAAATGGGTCGCGTCCATGGTCTGGGCAGCGTTGATCAGCTGGGTGGTCGAGCCCACCACGTCGGCCAGCGCCACCACGTTGGCGGGCGACTCGGGGTGCACCAGCACTTTCGCGTCCGGGTACTCGGCCTTGAGCAGGTCCAGTTCCACGCCCTTGAATTCGTCGTGCACGATGCAGGAGCCCTGCCACAGCAGCATGTCGGCCCCGGTTTTTTTCTGGATGTAGGAACCCAGGTGCTTGTCCGGCGCCCACAGGATCTTCTTGCCCTGCGCGTGCAGGTGGGCGACGATGTCCAGGCCAATCGAGGACGTCACCATCCAGTCCGCGCGCGCCTTCACGGCGGCGCTGGTGTTGGCGTACACCACCACGGTGCGGTCCGGATGCTGGTCGCAGAAGGCCGCGAATTCGTCGGCCGGGCAGCCCAGGTCGAGCGAACAGGTGGCGTCCAGGTCCGGCATCAGGATGGTCTTGTCGGGGCTGAGGATCTTGGCGGTCTCGCCCATGAAGCGCACCCCCGCCACCACCAGGGTCTTGGCCGGATGGTCGCGCCCGAAGCGCGCCATCTCGAGCGAATCGGACACGCAGCCGCCGGTTTCCTCGGCCAGGTCCTGCAGGTCGCCGTCCACGTAGTAGTGCGCGACCAGTACCGCTTCGCGCTCCTTGAGCAGGCGCTTGATGCGCTCTTTTAACTCAAGCTTGGCGGCTGCCGACGGGGCATCCGGGACGCGCGCCCAGGCTTGCGCCGTGCAGCTCGCGCCCGCGACCGGGTTGTCATAGTCGTAGGTCTTGATGGGGGTGATGGCGTTCATGGCGTTCCCTTCAGCTTAGTCAATGCCCTGGCTCTTCAGGTATTCCTCGTAGTTGCCACGGAAATCGACCACTTCGTTTTCCTTCACCTCGAGGATGCGATTGGCCAGCGAGGAGACGAACTCGCGGTCGTGCGAGACGAAGATCAGCGTGCCGGCGTACTTGTCCAGCGCGATGTTGAGCGACTCGATCGATTCCATGTCCATGTGGTTGGTGGGTTCGTCGAGCAGCAGCACGTTGTGACGGCCCAGCATCAGCTTCCCGTACATCATGCGGCCCTTCTCGCCGCCGGAGAGCACCCGCACGGATTTCTTGACCTCGTCGCCGCCGAACAGCAAACGTCCCAGCATCCCGCGCACGGCCTGGTCGTCGTCGCCTTCCTTGGTCCACCTGCCCATCCAGTCGGTGAGGGTAATGTCGGTGGCGAAGTCCTCGGTCGGGTCCTGCGGCATGTAGCCCACGTTGGCGTTCTCCGCCCACTTGACGGCGCCATGGTCGGCCGACAGGCCCGTGATGTCCGCGCCGCCGATGCAGCGCAGCAGCGTGGTCTTGCCCGCGCCGTTGGCGCCGATGATGGCGATGCGCTCGCCCGCTTCGACCAGGATGCTGACATTCTTGAACAGCTGGCGGTCGTACTTCTTCTCGATGGATTCGACTTCCACCGCCAGGCGGTGCAGCTTCTTCTCGCCTTCGAAGCGCACGAAAGGATAGGCGCGCGAGGACGGCTTGATGTCGTCCACCTTGATTTTCTCGATCTGCTTGGCGCGCGAAGTGGCCTGGCGCGCCTTCGATTTGTTGGCCGAGAAGCGGCGCACGAATTCCTGCAGTTCCGCGACCTTTTCCTTGGCCTTGGCATTGTTGGCCAGCTGCTGGTTGCGTGCCTGGGTCGAAGCCAGCATGTAGTCGTCGTAGTTGCCCGGGTAGATCTTCAGCGTGCCGTAGTCCATGTCCGCCACGTGGGTGCACACCTGGTTGAGGAAGTGGCGGTCGTGGGAGATGATGATCATGGTGGAGTTGCGCTCGTTGAGCACATCTTCCAGCCAGCGGATGGTGTGGATGTCCAGGTTGTTGGTCGGTTCGTCCAGCAGCAGGATGTCCGGATTGGAGAACAGCGCCTGCGCCAGCAGCACGCGCAGCTTCCAGCCCGGCGCCACCGCGCTCATCGGGCCCTGGTGCAGGTCGATGGCCACACCGGCGCCCAGGAGCAGTTCGCCCGCGCGCGCTTCGGCCGTGTAGCCGTCATACTCGGCCACTTTGCCTTCCAGCTCGGCCGCGTGCATGTAATCGTCGTCGGTCGCTTCCGGATTGGCGTAGATCGCGTCGCGCTGCTGCATGGCCGCCCACATCTCG
>JBKHWY010000034.1:3724-16507 GCA_046566285.1 Gammaproteobacteria bacterium
CGCGCGGCCCTGCGCATCCTGCGCGGTCAGCGGCAGGGTGGCGGCCGAGGCGGCGTCGAGGCGGGTTGCGGTGACGGTCATGGCGTCTGCGGCGTTGTTGGCGCCTGTTATTGCCACCGTCTGCGCGGCGTCGCCGGCGATCACGACGTCGATCACGTTCCAGTCCTCGAACGCGAACTGGTCCTGGCGCAGCTTACCCAGGCGCTCGTTCGGATCGAGCATCACGGTGCCGGCCGACGGTTCCAGGTCGCCGCCCAGGATCTTCATGAAGGTCGACTTGCCGCAACCGTTCGCGCCGATCAGGCCGTAGCGGTTGCCGTCGCCGAATTTGACGGAAATGTTTTCAAACAGCGGCTTGGCGCCGAACTGCATTGTGATATTGGCTGTAGAGAGCACGGGAAAAGCCTTTGAAAGCGAATTTGAATTAACCGGCTATTTTACCATCGGCGCGGCCCGCGTGTGGCGGGCTCAGGCAGCCGGCCCGGCAGTGGCCAAGGCGCGGGCGTAGCGCCGCCACAGCGCCTCCACCGGCCCGCCCGGATGACGCGCCAGCCACCAGTGCGACCAGGCCAGCTGACCCAGCATGATGGCGGCGCACAGCGCGATGAGGCCCGCGCGTGGCAGCTGCGCACCCAAGCCCAGCGCGAACCCTTGCAACAGCAGCATCAGGAGCAGCGACTGGGTCAGGTAATGGGTCAGGGCCATGCGCCCGACGGGGGCCAGCGCACAGGTGGCGGCACGCGCCACCCTGCCGCGTGCCAGCACGGCGGCGGCCACATAGCCCGCACCCAGCAGGGGACCCGCCAAATCGATAAGCCATCCTGCCACCTCGTAGCCGCGCGGTGGCGCGGCCGGGTGCAGCATGTTCTGCACGCTGGTCATGCCCCACCACAGGTTGATGGGCAGCGCGACGACGAGTGCCGCCAGGCCCACGACGCGCCAGAAGCGCCGGTGGCGCGCGGGGCGCACCAAGGGTCCCAGGCGCACGGCCAGCACGCCGAGCAGGAACAGCAGCATGATACGCGGCAGGAAAATCACCAGCCCAGCCAGGTTGGCGCCATAGTCATGGAGGCGTGCGGTGGCCGCCGCCGTCCAGCTGCCGGTGGCGTAGCTGGCATGCTCGACCCGCAGGTCCGCCAGCTGCGCGGCCAGCGCCGGCGCAGGCATGTCGACGCCCAGGGTCAGCCACAGCAGCGCGGCGGCGATCAGCAGGTTCACCACCAGCAGCGTACGCAGGGACGCCAGCACGTCGCGCAGGGGCCGCCCTGCGCAGCCCAACAGCCAGAAGCCGGCCAGCGCGTAGGCCGTCAGGATGTCGCCATACCAAAGCAGCGTTCCATGCAGGATGCCGCATACCAGCAGCCAGCGCAGGCGGCGCTGCTGGGTGGCGACGAACGAGTGCACCGGCACGCCCCTGCCCTGCAGCGCGAAGCTGGCGCCGAACAGGAAGGCGAAGATGGGATAGAACTTCTGTTCCGCGAAGGCGGCGACCAGGAACACGGCGGCCTGGTCGGCCAGGCTCACGGGCGGGTCGGCCACGCCATAGCGGAAGTGGCTCAGGCCATACACGAAGCCCCAGACGTTCACGACCAGGATGCCGAAGACGGCCAGGCCGCGCAGCAGGTCCACATGGACCAGCCGGGCCGTGCGCGTGGCCATGCCCCTCAGCTCAGCCCTCACCCGGCAGCGAAGGCAGCGTCGGGTAGTCGCGTGCGGTGAGGGCAAACGCCCCGCCCTCGGATACCAGACGCGCCGGCGCGCCGCACGGCAGCGTGACGCGGGTGCGGCCGTGCCCGAACTGCAGGCCGGTCAGAACCGGCACGGGCAAGGTGGCGCGCAAGTAGGCCAGCATGGCATCGAAATCGTAGCCATTGTCGCCCGGGCCCAGGCGGTAGCCGGAGAAGTCGCCCAGCAGCACGGCGCGCTGCTTGGCCAGCACGCCGGCCTGGTGCAGCTGCAGCAGCATGCGCTCGACCCGGTAGGGGTGCTCGTTGACGTCTTCCAGGAACAGGATGCCCCCCTCCACCTTCGGCAGGTACGGGGTGCCGACCAGCGACATGACCATCGCCAGGTTGCCGCCCCACAGCGTGCCTTCCACGTTCAGGTCGGGATTGGCGGACGCGCTGCCGCGCACCGTGTGCGTGGGGCCGGCCAGGCACTGCCAGAAATCCTGCACGGTGAAGTCGTCCAGCTGTTCGGGCGCGAAGTCGCTGTACAGCATGGGGCCGGCAAAGCTGATTGCCCCGCGCTCGGCCAGGAGGCCCAGCTGGAAGGCGGTAAAGTCGGAAAAGCCCACGAACAGCTTGCCGCTGGCGGCCATGCGGGCGAAGTCGATGCGCGGCAGCAGGCGTGTGAGGCCATACTGCCCGCGCAGCGCCATCACCACCTGCACGCGCGGGTTGGCCGCCGCCGCCTCCAGCATGGCCAGGCGCTCGTCGTCGGAGGCGCCAAAACGCTGGAACACGCGCGCGCTGTCGAAGTAATTGTGGACCTCGCACCCAACGGCTTCGAGCCGCGCGACGGCGCGCACGATGCCCGCGTTATCCGGGCCGTAGCCGCTGGGAGCCACGATGGCGATGCCGGGGGGAGCGAACAAAGGATGGGGAGCGGCGGGAGCGGCGGGGATGGCGGGGCTGGTCACTGTTTTTCGAAGAGGCGCGCGGTGGGGTCCGGCACCATCTTACCGTGCGCATGGGCCTCGATCAAGCCGAGCAGCCGCTCGATCAACTGGGGCGGCAGGTCGTGCCCCATGCCTTCGATGAGTTCATAGCGCGCGCCCGGCACCAGGCGCGCCAGGTCTTCGCCGCAGGCGGGCGGAATCAGGGGATCGGCGGCGCCGTGCACCACCAGGGTCGGCACCTCGAGTGCGCCCAGGAGCGCGCTGCGGTCGGGCGCGGCAACGGTGGCCAGCAACTGGCGCGCCTCCCCGCCCGGACAGACGTTGCGTCGCAGTGCGCGGGTGATCCGCTCGCGCAGCAGCCGCTCCGGCGTCGGGTAGGCGGGGCTGCCCAGCACCCGCAGGGTATTGACCAGATGGGTGACGGCTGCATCCAGCCCGCGGCCGTGGCGCGGACGGCGCAGGATCACCGAGCGCGCCGCCGGGGTCGGCCCCGGCAAGCCGGGACGCCCGCTGCTGGACATGATGCAGGTGAGGCTGTGCACCCGGTGCGGATGGCGCGCGGCCAGGATCTGGGCGATCATCCCGCCCATCGACACGCCCACCACATGGGCACGCGCCACACCGATCGCGCTCAGCACGCCCACCGCGTCGGCCGCCATGTCCTCCAGCGAATACGGACTTTTCAGGCGCCAGCCCAGGCGCGACTTCAGGTAGCACAGCTTGAGGTTGGGTGCGCCCAGGTGGTCGAACTTGGAGGACAGGCCGCTGTCGCGATTGTCGAAGCGGATGACGTAGAAGCCCTGCTCCACCAGGCCGCTGACGAAGTCGTCGGGCCAGTCGACCAATTGCATCCCCAGGCCCATGATGAGCAGCAGCGCCGGCCCCTTGGGGTCGCCGGCGGCCTCGTAGGCGAGGTCGATTCCATTGGCGTTGAGCGTTGGCATGCGGACGGATCTCCGGTTGCGGGCCCCCGGCGCGCGGCGGCGCGGCGACCATTCGTCCAGCATAGCATTTTTGAAAACGGGTTGGATCGGTCAACCGTGTGGGGTTCGCCGTGCCGCCAGGCGGCGTTCGGCGAAGAACGCGCGCAGCATGGCCGCGCTGGCGTCGGCCAGCACCCCGCCCACCACCTGAGCGTGGTGGTTCAGCTTCTCCTGCTCGAACAGATTGACCACCGAGCCGCAGGCGCCCGTCTTCGGGTCGGGGGCGCCGTACACGATGCGCGCCAGGCGCGCATGCATCATGGCGCCTGAACACATCACGCAAGGTTCCAGGGTGACGTACAGCTCGCAGCCGGGCAGACGGTAGTTGCCCAGTTTGTCCGCCGCTGCGCGCAGGGCCACGATTTCCGCGTGCGCGGTGGGGTCGTGCCGGCCGATGGGCTGGTTGAAGCCGGTGGCGATCACCTCGCCGTCACGCACCACCACGGCGCCCACCGGCACTTCGCCCAGCGCCCACGCCTCTTCGGCCTGGTCGAGCGCGAGCTGCATGAACCCTTCCAGACTCGGCTCCTGGCTCGATTCCTGGCTCCACCCGGCGCTCATTCAGTGATCTCGGCCCAGCAGTTCGGGGTCTCGTGCAGCACCAGCTTGTGCAGGCGCAGGCCGGTGCCGAAGCGGTCCACGTAGGCCGCCTTGAGCAGGTCGAAGGCCACCTGGGCCAGGTTTTCCACCGTCGGGATGCGGTCGATGACGACCGTCTTGTGGCCCGGCAGGCTGGCCAGGAATTCGCGCACCTTGTCGTCGCGCTCGTAGACGATGAAGGCATGGTCCCAGACATCGACCAGGTGCTGCTTGGCCAGCGCCTTGATGTCGGAAAAATCCATGATCATGCCGTTGTCGGAATTGCCCTCGGCCTCGATCACCTGGCCCACCAGGGTGATTTCCAGGGTGTAGCGGTGGCCGTGCAGGTTGCGGCACTGGCTCTTATGGTCGGGAATGCGGTGGCCAGCGTCGAATTCGAGCTTGCGGGTAATGGTCAGCATGAGGGGAAAGCTCGCTTTACTTTTACTAATATGGAAGTCAAGGAATCTGCAGCAGCTTGTGGGTCTGCAGGCTCAGCTTCCAGCGGGGATTGCGCTTGCAGGTGTCGATCGCCAGCCGGGTGTTGAATTCGGCCAGCGGCCCGTCCATCGGCTGGACAAAGTAATGCTCGAAGTCGAGCTGTTCATAGGCGGCCAGATCCTGCTTGGCCTGCGGAATCACGACCTTGATTTCATTGCCTCGGGCAACCGCCAGGGTCGCGCCCATCTTCGGGCTGACGCACACCCAGTCCACCCCGTCCGGCACCGGCAGGGTGCCATTGGTTTCGATGGCAATCGTGAACCCGGCCGCGTGCATGGCATCGATCAGCGCGCGATCGAGCTGCAGGAGCGGCTCGCCGCCCGTGAATACCACGTACTTGCTGGCCGGGTAGGCGCTCGGCCAGTGCGCATCGATGGCGCGCGCCAGGTCGGCGGCGCCGGCGAACTTGCCGCCGCCCTCGCCGTCGGTGCCGACAAAGTCGGTATCGCAGAACTGGCACACGGCCGTGGCGCGGTCGCTCTCGCGCCCGGTCCACAGGTTGCAGCCGGAGAAGCGGCAGAACACCGCCGGCCGCCCCGAATGGGCGCCTTCTCCCTGCAAGGTATAGAACATCTCTTTGACACTGTAGGTCACAACAAGCCCTGCTTACGCGAAACGTGAACCCTCCATTATAGCGCAGCAGGCATTGCAAGGGCTTGCCAGGGTGATTTTGTGGCAGCTTGACGCAAGGCCATGGTTGAGTTGACCTAGAGCAATGGCAGAGAACTTGCGGCAAGGTAACTTTCTCGGAGTTGGCTTCGATCTGTCAGAAAACCGGAGAGTTACCATGAAGATTACTCCCACTATCCTGCTGGCCGTCCTCTGGCTGACCCTGCTGGGCTGGGGCTTCCACGCCCTGCTGCGCCGCCACCTGCGGCTGGACGACCAGCTGGCCGACAAGGAAGCGGAGCTGTCGATCGAGCGCCACGCGCGCCACGTGGCCGAGCGTTCGCTGGCCAATACCCACCTGGCGCTGTGCCAGCTGGCGCGCGAGCAGGAAGGCGTGCGCGAGCAGGAACGCCAGCGCATCGCGCGCGACATCCACGATGACCTGGGCCAGAATCTGCTGGCCCTGAAGATCGATTTGTCGCTGCTGCACGTGAGCACCACCGGCGCCCATCCGATGATCAGCCAGAAGGTCGACACCATGATCGGCCACATCGACCTGACCATCTCCTCGCTGCGGGCCATCATCCACGACCTGCGCCCGAGCGCCCTGGACGAAGGCTTCGTGCACGCGATCGAATGGCAGCTGGGAGAATTCACCCGCATGCACGGCATCCGCCACGAATCGCAAATCGACCCTGCCGTGCTGCCCGACGGCGCCGACCGCGAGCTGGAAACCATGCTGTACCGGATCGTGCAGGAAGCGCTGTCGAACGTGGCGCGTCATGCCCATGCCACCGACGTGATCGTCCAGCTGGCGCGCAGCGGCAGCGTGCTGAACCTGAAAATCCAAGACAACGGCAGCGGCATCCCGGCCATCAGCGAGCACCACGGCAGCGGTCTGGCCGGCATGCGCGAACGGGTACGCGCGCTGGGCGGAAAAATGCATATCGACAGCGTGGACGGCATCGGAACAATCCTCACCCTGTCGATTCCGCTGAACGAAACCGTGGCACTCAGCTGAGTCGGCACGGATGCGACAACAGCAGGGTCCATTGTTTTAGATCAAAGGTCCGGTTGAGCGGTAATAGCAGAATCGATCTTGTCGTGAGTCAACTAATTTCCGACAAGACAGATTTCAACAGGACTGCATATGCCCCCTCTGCCCCAGGTTCAGCCCTTCCCCGCCTGCCGCTCCGCCAGCGGTGGCCACGGCCCCGACCGTGCCTTCGCCACCAAGCTGGTCGAGATGCTGGCCATTCCCGCTTTCGTGCTCGACATCCAGGCACGCGTCATCATCTGGAACCGCGCCTGCGAGCGCCTAACGGGCGTGGCGGCGGCCGAGGTGCTGGGAACCAGCGAACACTGGCGCTGCTTCTACGACCAGGCCCGCCCCACCCTGGCCGACCTGGTGGTGCAGAACCGGGTGGGCGACATCGAGCGCCTGTACCCGCAAGTGCCGAGCCGCCATCCGGACGGCCAGCTGGCGGCCGAAAGCTGGTGCGACATGCCGCGCGCCGGCCAGCGCCGTTACCTGGCCAGCGACGCCAGTCCGATCTTCAACGACGAGGGCGAACTTGAAGCGGTGGTGCAGACCATCCGCGACATCACCGAGGAACGCGCCGCCCAGGTGGCCCTGGAACAGCTGGCCACGCGCGACGGCCTGACGGGCCTGGCCAACCGGCGCTGCTTTGACGAGACCCTGCGCAGCGAATGGGCGCGCGCCCTGCGCCAGCAGCAACCGCTGTCGCTGCTGATGGTCGATGTCGACAATTTCAAGGCGTACAACGACGCCAACGGCCACACCGGCGGGGACGATTGCCTGAAACGCGTGGCCACCGCAGTGGCGAGCGAAATGCGCGCCAACGATCTGGTGGCGCGCTATGGCGGAGAAGAATTTGCCGTGATCCTGCCCGGGCAGGCATTGAAGGGCGCGGCCATTGTGGCCGAACGCATCCGCAGCCGGGTCGAGCGGCTGGGTTTGCCGAATGGCCAGGCCACCGGCCTGGTGACAGTTAGCATCGGTGCGGCGACCGCGCTGGTTGCGCACGACAACACGCCCGGACAGCTGGTGGCGACCGCGGACGCCGCGCTGTACCGGGCCAAGCACATGGGGCGCAACCGCATCAGCTTGCCGCTGATGGACAACGCATCGGACAGCGCCTGAGGCCGCCATGCCGCCAGGCCCCTAAGCCGCCAAGCCGGCAGCGCGCCGCCGGTCCGGCCCACGGCCTTCCCGGCAGGTCTCCACGCACTCACGGGTGCGCGCTTAGCTCGTCAGGCGATCCCAGCCGTGACGCACGGCGGCCTTGAAGTTCTCCCATGCCGAACCGGGATTGCGCTGCTCCCAGTCCGAACGCAGGGTCGGTTCCACATCATCCCAGTTGCGGCCGCGATAGCTGTCGCTGTTGCGCGCGGTGCTGCCGTACTGGTAGGCCGGCGCGTAGTCTTCGTAGCGTCCACCGGCGCTGGCGTAGTTGCTGGTCCAGTGGCTGCGGTAGTAGGTGTCTTCCTCCGGCGAGAGCTGCTCCACCTGCACTTCGGTGTGGCGCACGGTGTCGCTGATCTGTTCCTGGCGCTCGCTGACCTGCTTGCCCACCACCACTTCCTCGACCACGCGGGCGGTTTTCTGCACCACGGCTTCCTCGGCCGTCTCGCGCAGTTCGATGGTGCCTTCCTTGAACGCGGCGAGGTCGCTCGGGTCCACCGGACGGTTCACGGCGTGGCGCTCGACATTGACGTGCTCCTCGCGCAGGCCGATGGTTTCGTTCACCGGGGTTTCGACCAGGCGCGAGAAGATGCGCACGCCGCCGCGCTGCACTTCACGCTTGCCCACGGCCAGCTCTTCCTGGATCACAGGGATGGCCTGGGTGCCTTGGGTACCCTGGATATTGGTGTCGCGCAGCGCGGTTTCGGCGCGTTGCTGGGATCCCGTCTGCGAACCCTGCAGCGACCCGCTCTGCACGCTTTGCTGGGCCACCGATTGCGACTGGTTCAGCGAACCCGACGAACGCAGGCTGTCGCCCGTGTAGGCGCCGCCGCTGGCGCCCCAGCTTTGCGAATGCTCGTCGATATCAACCGGACCGTAGCGCTCGACGATGTCGGCCGCGCGCTCGACTTCCGGCTCGGTGTCGGTGGTCAAGGTCAGCACGAAATGGCCGCGATTGACGGCATTGCTGTACAGATTGACGTGGTCTTCCCGGTCGCTGCCGAACACGTCGGCAAAGAAGTTGCGGATGCTCGAGCCGATGCCGGTGTCGGTGGTGGCGTTGTCCTCGGTGGTGACGCCGCTGCTGATGGTCGAGGCCGGCGTTGCGGTGGAGGGCGAGCTCGAAAGCGTGCTGCTGTCGTCTTCCGACAGGCGTGCCGAGGTGCGCGAAAAGCCCGAAGCCACCAGGTCTTCCAGCGCTTTTTGCGCGTCACTTCGATTATCAAAAACGGCGACGAGTGTATGAGACATAGTAACTACCTCCGTATGTGGAACATTGTTGACGTTATTGACTGCGTGTTGAGCTGCGTGTTTCAAGTACGTGACAACTCAGAAACCCAGAAAGTCAGGAACCGGGACCGAACCGCTCGATCGAGACGTCCTCGGAACGCAGGACGACGGTGTCCACAAGCTGTTCGGTACGCTGGCTCCGGGTGATGTGAATCTCTTCCTTGATACGGCATCGTTTTTCAACGACCAGGACTTCCTCCAGGATTGGAACGATGAGCGTGTCGCCTTCCTGACGCGCCTGGGGCGCCTCCGACAGGGACACGATCCGGTTGACGGGCACATGTTTCACGTCGACGTGGTCGCGCTGCATGGCCTCATTGATGGCGTGCGGATGCTCATGCACGGTCTTGTGGATGCGAACCCCACCAGCTTCCACGGTTTCCACATCGATCCGGGCTTCTTCCTGCACAACCGGCACGGTGATGACGCCGTCCGTACGGTGCGCGCCCGAGCTTGTTTCCATTGGTGAAATCCTCCTTTGCTGCCACAAGTGCAATACAGCCTACAGCAAAAAACTTCACGCTCGCACACCATTGACAAATGTCAAGTCTTTGATTTTTCTCAGGAAATTCAAGGTGTCAGGAAAGATTGAACAAGCTCAGCAGGACGTGCCGCACGTTAATACAATGGCACGACAATCCGGCCCGCGAACGGGGCCGGGGAGGGAGACAATCAGGCCGGTTCAGCGGCGGTTCAGCGGCAGTTCAGCGGCGCTTCAGCAGCGAACCCAGCACACCACGGATGATCTCACGGCCCACTTGCGAGCCGATGCTGCGCGCGGCCGACTTGACCATGGCCTGCACCGCCGTATCGCGCTTGCCGGAGCCGCCCAGCAGCCCATCGAGCATGCCGCCAAGCGAATCGTCGCGCGCCGGCGCAGGGGCCGGACGCGGTTGCGGCCAATGGCGCGGGCCGGGCGCGGGCGCGCGCGGCGCCGGAGCCGGAGCCGGAGCCGGAGCAGGTGAGCGTGCGGGGGCCGGCTCGGGCGCCGGCTGGGCGGCGGCCACCCGGCGCGTCAGCACCTCATGCGCCGACTCGCGGTCCACCGCACGCTCGTACACGCCGGCCACCAGCGATTGCGCCATCAGCTGGCGCCGCTCGTCCACCGTCACCGGGCCGATCTGCGAGCTGGGAGGCAGCACGAAGCCGCGTTCCACCACGTTCGGCCGCCCTTTCTCGTCCAGGAAGGAGACCAAGGCTTCGCCCACCTCCAGCTCGGTGATCACCTGGGCGGTATCCAGCGCCGGGTTGGGCCGGAAAGTCTCGGCGGCCGCCTTGACGGCCTTCTGGTCGCGCGGCGTGTAGGCGCGCAAGGCATGCTGGACGCGGTTGCCCAGCTGGCCCAGCACGGTATCGGGAATGTCGAGCGGGTTCTGGGTGATGAAGAACACGCCCACCCCTTTCGAACGGATCAGGCGCACCACCTGCTCGATTTTTTGCAGCAGCGCCTTGGGCGCCTCGGCAAACAGCAGGTGCGCCTCGTCGAAGAAGAACACCAGCTTGGGCTGATCCAGGTCGCCCACTTCCGGCAGGTTTTCAAACAGCTCGGACAGCATCCACAGCAGGAAGGTCGAGTACAGCCGGGGCGAATTCATCAGCTTGTCGGCGGCCAGGATGTTCACGATCCCGTGGCCATGCTCGTCACGCTGCAGCAAGTCGTCGATGTTGAGCATCGGCTCGCCGAAAAACTGGTCGCCGCCCTGCTGCTCCACGTTCAGCAAGCCGCGCTGGATGGCGCCGATGCTGGCCGCCGAGATATTGCCGTAGGTGGTGCGGTACTCGGCGGCATGCTCGCCCACGTGCTGCAGCATGGTGCGCAAGTCCTTGCTGTCGAGCAGCAGCAAGCCGTTGTCGTCGGCGATCTTGAAGACCAGCTGCAACACCCCTTCCTGGGTATCGTTCAGGTTTAGCATGCGCGCCAGCAGCACCGGTCCCAGGTCCGAGATGGTCGCGCGCACCGGGTGGCCCTGCTCGCCGAACACGTCCCAGAACGTGACGGGACAGGCGCGCCAGGCCGGCTCGGGCAGCCCCAGCGCCGCCAGGCGCTCGCCCATGCGCGGCGAGAGCGCACCCGCCTTGGCCAGGCCCGACAGGTCGCCTTTCACGTCGGCCATGAACACCGGCACCCCGATGCCGGACAGCGCCTGGGCCAGCACCTGCAGGGTGACGCTTTTGCCCGTGCCGGTGGCGCCGGTGATGCAGCCGTGGCGGTTGACGAGGTTCGACAGCAGGGCCAGTTCGGGGCCGGCGCCGTGGGCCGGCTTGGCGATCGGAAGTGAAATGGACATAAATAGAGGCACAGAGCCGGGTTGATCGTGATGGCGCATTATAGCCAGCGCGATGCCCGCAGCGCCCGGTCGAGCTCCGCACGATTGCCCAAGCATTGCATTGTGGAATCGACTACACTCTTGGGTCGCGCATACTCTCGCCACACTCTGTCCACGTGCAGCCGATTATTCCCCCGCCCATCCGGCGTTTCATCCTGACCAGCATTGCCTCGGTGCCCCATCTGGAAGCGCTGCTGCTCCTGCGCGCCAGCGCACCGCAAGGATGGCCGGCGGCGCAGGTGGCCGAACGTCTGTACATCGGCGCTGCGGCCGCCACCCGGCTGCTGGGCGACCTGGTCCAGCGCGGCATGCTGCGCGAAGACGGTGGACAGTACCTGTATGCTCCATCCGGCGAGCACCTGCGCACGGTCATCGACGAGCTGGCGGCGCTGTATGCGCGTCACCTGGTCGAAGTGACCCACCTGATCCACTCCCGCCTCGACCGCCAGGCCCAGCATTTCGCGGATTCGTTCCGCTGGCGAAAGGATTCCTAATGGCCCACGCCATCTTTGTGCTCTGCACGCTCACCTCGCTGGCCTGCGCCTGGGCCCTGCTTGGCAACTTCCGGCGCACGGGCCACCGCCTGCTGTTCTGGAGCGGCCTGTGCTTCTGCGCGATGACGCTGAATAATCTGTTACTGCTGCTCGACAAGCTGGTGTTTGCCGATATCGACCTGCGCACCCCGCGCCTGCTGACGGCCTTGGTCGCCGTGGCCCTGCTGCTGTACGGCCTCATCATGGAAAGGGATTGACGATGAACCAGCTGTTGGGCGGTTGCATTGCCATGGGCTCACTGACCATTGCCCTGTTCTTCCTGCGCTTCTGGCAAACCAGCCGCGACCGCTTCTTCCTGTACTTCGCCCTGTCGTTCGCGCTCGAAGGGGTGCACCGGTTTGTCTCGGAACTGTATCCGGAAGTGAGCGAAAGCAGTCCGCTGCATTACCTGATCCGGCTGCTGGCGTATCTGCTGATCCTGTGGGCCATCGTCGAGAAGAACTTGCCGCCGCGCGGCAGCGGATCATAGGGAACTGTCGGCGCCGGTGCTTGTCCAAGCGACATCCATCACGCTGAAAGGATTTCCCATGGCTACGCCGAACACATCGCCTACCCCATCCCCGGACAGCAACAAGGTCCAGGCGGACAACCTGCTCTCCCAGCCCTCCCCGGCCGACGGCCAAGTGGCCGAGGAAGTCAGCCTCGACCAGCAGTCCGGCCAGGCGCGCAACATCGGGCAGGCCCCGCCCGAGGCCAACGAGGCGCTGGCCGAGTCGGTGCGTAAGTCCCCGCCGCGGTAAGCTGCCGCACTGAGCTGCCGCACCAAGCTGGTCCATCGCGCGCAGAATGGACGAAAAAAAAACCATCCCCACGCTGAGTGGGGACGGTAACGGATGCCACCAAAACTGCTGTCAGGAGTGCCGTGCCACCACCGGGTCGTCATCCATCGATGGTAGCGCAACCAGGACAGTATGGAACCGCCGCGCCGGGGCGTCAACCACGAAAATTGCTCAACGCAATTACGAAATTCACCAAACGGGCAGCTTGGTGCACCCCTTTGAAATCGTTTTCAACTGCGCCGCCCCATACTAGAATCGCGCACCCCGCATGCATAAAACCCTGGAGACTCCATGAGCTACGTTCCCGCCCCAAACCGCTACGAAGTGCAGCCGTT
>JBKHWY010000035.1:0-16449 GCA_046566285.1 Gammaproteobacteria bacterium
GCCAGCTTCTTGCCGTGGAAGTCGGCGTTCAGGTCCGGCTTGGCCACTTCGATAATCTTGCGCACCAGCGAATAGCCGTTCGAGTGCGCACCCGACGAGGCCAGGCCCAGCACCACGTCGCCCGGGGCGATCTTGGTGCCGTCGATCAGCTTGGACTTTTCCACCGCACCCACCGCGAAGCCGGCCAGGTCGTATTCGCCAGCCGGATACATGCTCGGCATCTCGGCCGTTTCGCCGCCGATCAGCGCGCAGCCGGCCTGCTCGCAACCGGCCGCGATGCCCTTGATGACATCGGTGGCGGTCGGCACGTCCAGCTTGCCGCAGGCGAAGTAGTCGAGGAAGAACAGCGGCTCGGCGCCCTGCACCAGGATGTCGTTCACGCTCATGGCCACCAGGTCGATGCCGACGGTGTCGTGGCGGTTCAGTTCAAAGGCCAGCTTGAGCTTGGTGCCCACGCCATCGGTGCCGGACACCAGCACCGGCTCCTTGTACTTCTTGCTGATCTCGAACAGCGCGCCAAAACCGCCGATGCCGCCCATGACGCCTTCGCGCAGGGTGCGCTTGGCGAACGGCTTGATCGCTTCGACCAGGGCGTCGCCGGCATCGATGTCGACACCCGCGTCGCGGTAGGAGAGGGAAACATTGGAAGGTTGGCTCATGGTGTAATTGTCAGCGGAGGCGGTAGAATAAATAACGGCGAGTGACGGCGACCAGCCCCGCCCATCACGTGCAGAACGTGGAGTACGGCTGGCTAATCCGCTATTTTATCAAAACACCCCGCCCGGCTCCTACTTTTACTGACATTACAACAGCTTACGCCCCTCTACATGCCACTTCTCTTCAGTCCGGAGCACAAGCAGACCGCCTTCTGGCTGACTCTCTGGCTGGCATTCGTGGTGCTGCTGTACGCCCTGGGGCCGGTGCTGACGCCCTTCATCGCGGCCGCCATCCTCGCCTATGCCCTGAACGGCGGCGTCGATTACCTCGACCGCGCCCGCAATCCGCGCGCCCGCATGCCACGCCCGCTGGCGGTGGTCATCGTCATGCTGCTGTTCCTGTCCTGCCTGTCGGCGCTGGTGTTGATCGTGATCCCGGTGCTGCAGACCGAGATTCCCTTGCTGAAGGCGCAGCTGCCGATGATCCTTGCGCGTATTGACGAATGGGTGGCGCCGCGCCTGCACGACATGGGCATCAAGGTCAAGCTCGATGGCAGCGGCCTGCGCCAGATCCTGTCCGAGCAGTTCGCCACCAGCAGCGAGGAAGTCTGGAGCACCGTGCTGGCCTCGGCGCGGGTGGGCGGCGTGGCCGTGCTGGGCTGGATCGTCACCCTGATCCTGGTGCCGGTGGTGATGTTCTACATGCTGCTGGACTGGCACGTGCTGCTCGAACGGATCGCCGGCGCCGTGCCACGCCGCTGGGTGGCCCAGACGGTGTCGATGGCGCAGGAAGTCAACGTTTTGCTGGCCCAGTACCTGCGCGGCCAGCTCCTGGTGATGCTGGTGCTGGCGGTGTACTACTCGCTGGCCCTGGGCATCGCCGGCTTCGACGTGGCGCTCCCGGTGGGCATCCTCACGGGCCTCTTGGTCTTCATTCCCTACATCGGTTTCGGCCTGGGCCTGGTGCTGGCGCTGGTGGCGGCGATCCTGCAGTTCTCCGACTGGCACGGCCTCATCGCGGTGGCCGTCATCTATGGCGTCGGCCAGGTGGTCGAAGGCTTTTTCCTGACCCCGCGCCTGGTGGGCGAGCGCATCGGCTTGAATCCCCTGGCCGTGATTTTCGCCCTGCTGGCGTTCGGCCAGCTGTTCGGTTTCGTGGGCGTGCTGCTGGCGCTGCCCGCCTCCGCCGTGCTGATGGTCGCGTTCAAGCACCTGCGCTACCACTACCTGCGCAGCAGCTTCTACAATGCGTGAGCGTGATGAGCCCAGGCGGGTAGAGTAAAATTCAGGCATGAGACGATCGCGATGAAACAGCTGGTGCTTGACCTGGGCGCGGAACAGACCCAAAGCCTGGATACCTTCGAAGTGGGACAAAATGCCGAACTGGCGCACCTGATGCACCAGTTCGCGGAACGCGCTTCGCGTGAACATTTTGCCTACCTGTGGGGCGAGAGCGCAGCCGGCAAGACCCACCTGCTGCATGCGCTGGCGGCCACCCCGGGCTCGCGCTACATCACACCCGGCAGCCCCATCGCCGATTTCCTCTACACCCCGGACGTGTCGCTGTACCTGCTCGACGACTGCCACCAGCTGTCCCCGGCCGCCCAGATCGACGCCTTTGCGCTCTTTAACCAGATCCGCGAACACGGCGCCTACATGGTCTCCACCGGCCCGGTGCCGCCGGCCGTGCTGCCGGTGCGCGAAGACCTGCGCACCCGCATGGGCTGGGGCCTGGTGTACCAGATCCACGGCCTGTCGGACGAGGAGAAGATCGCCGCGCTCACCCACGTGGCCGAAGCGCGCGGGCTGACGCTGTCGGGCAGCGTGCTGCCCTACCTGCTGTCGCACTTCAAGCGCGACATGCGTTCGCTGTCCTCGATGCTCGATGCGCTCGACCAGTATTCCCTTGAAACCCAGCGCCCGGTGACCCTACCGCTGTTGCGCGACCTGCTGCAGCAGGCTAACGATGACGCTTCGCCTGAAGCAGACCACTCAGCATGAACAAACTGGCCCTGTTTGACCTCGACCACACCCTGCTGCCGATCGATTCGGACCATGAATGGGGCGAATTTTTGGTGCGCACCGGGGCCGTCGATGCGGTCGAGCACAAGCGCCGCAACGACGCCTTCTTCGAACAGTACAAGGCCGGCACCCTCGATCCGGTCGAGTACCTGGAATTTGCCCTCGGCACCCTGGCGCGCTGGCCGCGCCGCGAGCTCGATGCCATGCATGCGCAATTCATGGATGAAGTGATTCACCCGGCCATCCGCCCGGCCGCGCTGGACCTGCTCAAGCGCCACTTCGACGCCGGCGACCTGGTGGCCATCATCACCGCCACCAACCGCTTCGTCACCGCCCCGATCGCCAAGGCGATGGGGGTGGAGCACCTGATCGCCGCCGTGCCGGAGGAAGACGCAGCGGGCAACATCACCGGCAAGCTGCTGGGCGTGCCCACCTCCGGTCGCGGCAAGGTGACCCACACCCACGCCTGGCTGGAGGGGATCGGCAAACCCCTGCACGCGTTCGAGAGCAGTCACTTCTACAGCGATTCGCACAACGACATCCCGCTGATGTCGGTCGTCACCCACCCCGTGGCGACCAACCCCAATGCCGCGCTGGCGCGGCACGCAGCCGACCTTGGCTGGCCTTTACTTCATTTATTCAATGATTAACAAACTCATTCGTAAAATCCTCGGCGTGAAGGACAAGGTCCAGCGCGATCCCACCCAGCCCGTCATCCTGGGGGCCGCGGACCATGGGATCGACCCGAAACTGGTGTCCAACAACGCCATCCGCGTCACCCAAACCCTGCAGGAAAACGGCTTCAAGGCGTTTGTGGTGGGTGGCGCGGTGCGCGACCTGCTGCTGGGCGTGAAACCCAAGGACTTCGACATCGCCACCGATGCCACCCCCGAGGAAGTCAAGCGCCTGTTCCGGCGCGCTTTCATCATCGGGCGGCGCTTCCAGATCGTGCACGTGATGTTCGGCCAGGACCTCTTGGAAGTGACCACCTTCCGTGGGCGCGGATCGGACAACGCGCCCAAGGACGAGCATGGCCGGGTCCTGCGCGACAATAACTTCGGGCCCCAGCACGAAGACGCCGAGCGGCGCGACTTCACCATCAACGCCATGTACTACAACCCGGCCACGCAGGAAGTGCTGGACTACCACGGCGGTATCCAGGACATCCGCGACAAGACCCTGCGCATCATCGGCCAGCCGGAAGCGCGCTACCGCGAAGACCCGGTGCGCATGCTGCGCGTGGTGCGCTTCGCCGCCAAGCTGCAGTTCACGATCGAGCCGCACACGCGCGAGCCGATTCCCGTCATGGCGCCCTTGATCAACAACGTGCCGGCCGCGCGCGTGTTCGACGAGATGTTGAAACTCCTGATGAGCGGCCACGCGCTGGCCTGCCTGCAGCAGTTGAGGAGCGAAGGCCTGCACCACGGCCTGCTGCCGCTCCTGGACGTGGTGCTCGAGCAGCCGATCGGCATGAAGTTCGTGACGCTCGCGCTGGAATCAACCGACAACCGCGTCAAGGCCGGCAAGGGCGTCTCGCCGGGCTTCCTGTTCGCGTCGCTCCTGTGGCACCAGGCGCTGGAAAAGTGGAACGCCTACAAGGCTGCTGGCGAAGCGCCGATTCCCGCCCTGCACCTGGCCGCCGACGACGTGCTCGATTCGCAGACCGAGAAGCTCGCCCTGCAGCGCAAGATCGGAGCCGACATGCGCGACATCTGGTCCATGCAGCCACGCTTCGAGCGCCGCACCGGCAAGTCGCCCTACAAGCTGCTCGAGCACCCGCGCTTCCGGGCCGGCTACGACTTCCTGCTGCTGCGCTGCCAGTCCGGGGAACTGGACATGGAACTGGGCGACTGGTGGACCGCATTCTATGAAGGCGACGGCATGCAGCGCGAACAGCTGCTGGCAAGCGCCAGCAGCAGCGGCAGCGGCGGCCCGAAACGCAAGCGCTCGCCGCGCCGCGGTGGCCGCAACCGCGCCTCCGGCGGCGAAGGCGAGGCCCAGGTGGCGGACAGCCAGGGCGACGAATGATCGCCTACATCGGCATCGGCGCCAACCTGGGTGACGCTAGAAGCGCCGTGCTGGATGCGCTGGCTCGCCTGGACGCGCTGCCCGAAACCCGGCTGGTGGCGCGCTCCTCGCTGTACCGCACGGAACCCATCGATTCATTTGGCGACGACTACATCAACGCGGTGGGCTGCATCGTCACCTCGTTCACGCCGCTGGAACTGCTGGCCGCGCTGCAGCGCATCGAGCTCGCGCACGGGCGCGAACGCCCCTATCGCAACGCCCCACGCACGCTCGACCTGGACCTGCTGCTGTTCGGCGGCCAGCAGATCGACCTGCCGCAGCTGCAGGTGCCGCATCCGCGCATGCACGAACGCGCGTTCGTCCTGGTGCCGCTGCTGGAAATCGCCTCGAACATCGACATCCCCGGCGTCGGCCCCGCGCGCGTGTTCCTCGACACCGTGGCCGCGCAGGGCATCCACAAACTCTGAGCATGCAAATTCCTGTTTTTATTCAGACCACCGGCCTGCTGATCCTCTCGAACGTCTTCATGACCTTCGCCTGGTACGGGCACCTGAAGAACCTGTCGAACAAGGCCTGGTACGTGGCGGCGATCGTCAGCTGGGGCATCGCCCTGTTCGAATACCTGCTGCAGGTGCCGGCCAACCGCATCGGCAGCACCCAGTACAGCCTGGCGCAATTGAAGATCCTGCAGGAAGCCATCACGCTGACGGTGTTCGTGCCCTTCGCCATGCTGTATATGAACCAGCCCTTCAAGCTGGACTACATCTGGGCCGGCCTGTGCCTGGTGGGCGCGGTCTACTTCATCTTCCGCAGCTAGGGGCCAGGCGCCGGCCGGCCAGCAAGGGGGAGCCAGCAAAGCCGCGCCGTTGGCCGTACACTATCGCCTGCAAAATCACCCGACCCAAAAGGACACATGATGAGCAGTTACCTTCAAGGCAATGACATGGCTGGCGCAAAACCCGAGACGCCCGCACCGGCAAAAGCGGTGCCGACCAAGGCGGTGACGATCCCGTCGCTGAACGCCATGCGTGCCGCCGGCACCAAGATCGCCATGCTGACGTGTTACGACGCCAGCTTCGCCAGCCTGATGGACCGCTGCGGCGTGGATGTGCTGCTGATCGGCGATTCGCTCGGCATGGTCTGCAACGGCCACAGCTCCACCCTGCCCGTCACCTTGAGCGAAGTGGCCTACCATACCGCCGCCGTCGCGCGCGGCAGCAAGAACGCGCTGGTGCTGGCCGATATGCCATTCGGCAGCTACGCCACGCCCCAGGCAGCCTTCGATAACGCCGTCAAACTCATGCAAGCCGGCGCGCACATGGTCAAGCTCGAAGGCGGCGCCTGGCTGGCCGACACCGTGAAGTTCTTGACCGAGCGCGCGGTACCGGTCTGCGCCCATCTGGGCCTGACGCCCCAATCGGTGCACCAGCTGGGCGGCTACAAGGTGCAGGGCAAGACGCTGGAAAGCGCCGACCTGCTCAAGCACGACGCCCTGCTGCTGCAGGCCGCCGGCGCATCGATGCTGGTGCTCGAAGCCATCCCTGCTGCTCTGGGCAAGGAAGTCACCGACCTGCTCAGCATGCCCACCATCGGCATCGGCGCGGGGCCCGACTGCGCCGGCCAGGTGCTGGTGATGCACGATGCGCTCGGGGTCTTCCCCGGCCGCAAAGCGCGCTTCGTGAAGAATTTCATGGAGGGGCAGACCAGCATTGAAGCGGCCATCACGGCCTACATCACAGCCGTGCGCGAGGGCAGTTTTCCGGCGATCGAGCACTGCTTCTAAGGCGTGCCGGCCACGTCCTGGGCGAGCGTGCCCTGATCGAGGATCAGGGTGTCGCCCTGGGGCTGGCCTGGGGTCAGCTCCTCCACCGTGTTCCATTGCAGCCACTTGCCGCGCCGGGTGGCCGTGCCCAGCACCATGGCGCCGTTGCGCGCGCTGGTGATCACCAGCACGGCCGTCGATCCCTTGGCCACCCCTTTCACCGAGCCGTCGCGCCCTTCGTTCACACGGCCGCAGCCGACGCTGGCAAAGGTGTAGCTGCCGGTGATGCGGTCGCCCTGCTGGTCCAGCACCAGCGAGACGGCGCCGCAATCGAGCTTGCTTGCGCGCTGGGCCCGTGTGCGGAGGTCGGCGCTCCAGCGGCCGGAAAAGTCCTGGTTGGCCGCCATCGTGGACCAGCTGGACAGGCCGAGCAACATGCCCATTGCCGCATGGGTTACCGCATCCTTTAGCGCTGCCATCGAGATCCTCTTGCCGTCATACCGGTTACCGCTAGCGTAGTCCCCTTTGATCGCGCTCGGCGCACGCGTCGACGCGCTGCCGCCCCCCATCGCACCCTTGTGCGGTATAGTCGTTCGTCCCCTGCTTCGACCATCCCATGAGCGACACCGCCCGCCTCTTCCTTGCCCTGTGGCCCGACCCGGCCGTGCGCGCCGGCCTGATCGCCTGGCGCGACGGCTTCGGCTGGCCGCGCGGCGCCACGCCGGTGCATGACGACAAGCTGCACCTGACCCTGCACTTCATCGGCGACACGCCGCGCGAGCGCATCCCGGCGCTGCGCGAGCAGCTGCGCGTGCCGTTCCAGCCTTTCGAGCTGGGCCTGGGTACCGCGCTGGTGTGGCCGCGCGGGATCGCGGTCCTCGAACCGGACGCCATTCCCGCCGAGCTGCTTGAGCTGCACCGGGTGTTGGGCGAGACGCTCAATGCGGCCGGGCTGCCGCCCGAAGCCCGGCCCTACAAGCCGCACGTGACGATGGCGCGGCGCGCCGTGAACGCAAGCGTGCCGGCCAGCGGCCCGGCCATTCGTTGGCGGGTGGACGGCTACGCGCTGATGGAATCACTGGGCGGACGCTACACCGCGCTGCAGGACTACGGAAAAACCTGACGCTGCTGCATCAAGGCTTGGACAAGCCGGGTGGCCAATGCGACAATGGATTTGCCGCATATACATACACTCTTCGCCCCGCCATGGACAAATCCGCAGCCATCCTGATCGTCGACGATTACCAGTTGATCCGTACCGCCGTGCGCGGGGTGCTGTCCGAACTGGGCTTTTTCAATATCCACCAGGCCGACAACGGCAAGGCGGCGCAAGACCTGATGAGCAAGCAGCGCATCGACATCGTCATCGGCGACTGGGCCATGCCGCACATGAGCGGCATCGACCTGCTGCAGTGGATGCGCGCCGATGCCCGCTATGCGCGCGTGCCGTTCATGATGCTCACGGCCGAAACCGACCCGCAGTCGGTGCGCACGGCGCTGCAGAACGGCGTGAACGCGTACATGATCAAGCCGTTCACGGTGCACAGCTTCGCCAGCAAGTTCATGGCGATGGTGGGCCCCGTGACCGAGCCCGCCCGCGCCGCGTCGCTTGACGCTCCCTTGGAGGCCGCGCGACCGGCGCCTCCGCCCGAGCCACCCAAGCCGGAGCCGATCCCCGAACCTGCTCCGCAAGTGATCGGCCTGGTGCCGCCGCTGGCCGAACGGCTGAAAAAGTGCACGGTGCTGATCGTCGACGACGTCCCCAACAACATCGAAGTGCTGGCCGGCGCGCTGAAGGACGAGTATGCGCTGAAGGTGGCCATCAACGGGCGCAAGGCCATCGAGATCGCGCAGAGCTTCCACATCGACCTGATCCTGCTCGACATCATGATGCCGGTAATGGATGGCTTCGAAGTCTGCCGCATCCTGAAAGCCGACCCCAGCACCGCCGATATCCCGATCATCTTCCTGTCCGCGCTCGACGGCGTGGACGATGTGGTGTCCGGCCTGCGCCTGGGCGCGGTGGACTATGTCTCCAAGCCGGTGGATCCGACCATCCTGAAGGCGCGCCTGTCGGCGCACCTGTCGCTCTCGACCCTGCTGCATGACCTCAAGACCCAGAACGCGACGCTGGTGGAAAACGCCCGCCTGCGCGAAGACATCGAGCGCATGACGCGGCACGACCTGAAAAGCCCGATCGCCGTCGCGCTGCACGGCAGCCAGGCCTTGCTGGAGACGCCGCTGGACGAGCCGCAGCGCGAGCGCGCGTCGATGATCGAGATGGCAGCGGGGAACGCCCTGGAGATGATCAACCGCACCCTGGACGTCTACAAGATGGAGGTCGGCCAGTACAAGCCGGTGCTCGAGCGTTTCGACCTGGGCGCGCTGCTGCGCAAGGTGGCGGCGCAGACCGAGATGGGGTTTGCCTGGAAGCGGGTGCGCGTGGAGGTGCCCTCGCCCATGGAGGGGCGCTGCCTGGGCGAGCCGATCCTGTGCTACTCGCTGTTTTCCAACCTGCTCAAGAACGCGGCCGAGGCCTCGCCCGACGGCGGCGTGGTGACGGTGGAGCTGGCGCCGGGCTACGGCGCCGTGCACGCGGTGGTGGCCAATGCCGGCGAAGTCGCACCGCTGATGCGCGAACGCTTCTTTGAAAAGTACGCCACCGACAAGCCGGGCGGCACGGGTCTCGGCACCTATTCGGTCAAGCTGATGGCCGAGGTGCAGGGCGGGACGGTCGAGATGGAGAGCGTCGCCGGGCACACGCGCCTGACGGTGACGCTGCCCAATCCTTAGACGCTCAGGCCGGCCTCACACCCACAGGCGGTACATCCAGAACGACTCGTCCTCGATGAAGCGGCGCGCGAATTCGCTGGGCGAAAAGCCGGTGATGCGCTTGGCCGCACGGCTCATGTGGGCCTGGTCGGCGAAGCCTTCGGCTTGCGCCAGGTCGGCCCAGTCGAACGGCTGGCCGGCTTCGTAGCGGTCGCGCGCGGCAAAGAACAGGCCTTCGGTGCGCACGATGGCCTGCCACTCGCGCAGCGAGCGTCCGCTGAAGGACTTCACGCGCCGCTCCACGTGGCGCGGGCTGTGCTGCCGGCTCCATTCCTGCGCCTGCCGGCCGAGCCGGTCCACCCAGTTGCGGCCCAACTGGCGCAACGAAGCCCGCGCGCCGCTGCGCCCCTGCGCGGCCTGCCAGCGCGGCGCCAGGTAGTGTTCGA
The DNA here is from genome assembly GCA_046566285.1 of Gammaproteobacteria bacterium. Taxonomy (GTDB): domain Bacteria; phylum Pseudomonadota; class Gammaproteobacteria; order Burkholderiales; family Burkholderiaceae_D; genus Telluria_A. The sequence continues at coordinate 9,687 of JBKHWY010000035.1, forward strand.
GCACCGCCATGACATCTGCGTCGTTGCTGGCCATGAGCGCCTGCCATAGCGGTGCGAGGCTCGCGTCGGTCACCTGCTCGACCGGCACGAAGCGATCCTGGATGGCTGCCAGGTCGACTCCGAACAACGCCGGCGCCGCGTCGACGGTGAAGCAGGCCATGTAGCCCAGACCGGCGGTGGGTCCCCAGGTGACGATGGGGGCGGACTGGCTGCCCGCGATGACCACCTGGGCGCCAACCGGCTGCCAGTGCGGGCCGTTTTCGCCACGCGAGACCAGGCCCATGTCAACGTCGTGAAACCACGATATCGACACCAGGGGGGAGGCGGGAAAGTGCGACAAACGCTGCGCGCTGCTCAAGCCGAGCCTCCTCATGTCGCGCGCTGCCAGCGCGACCAAGGCGCCCTGCAGTGACGCGGGCGGCAGGCGCAGCGATTGCGCCGATGGGTCGTCGTGCATACTCACGCGCGGGGCGCGTTCGTACGGGTCTGGGCATTGCGCGAGGTTCTTGATCGATCCGGTATCCATGGCTGCCGAGTATAGCAAGCGGCGAGGATGTAGTTTCAATGCCCATGTCGTTTCGATACAAGACCCGTCCGCCCCGGCGCGCGACACTACGCAGCATGAAAACCGCGACCCCAACCCAATGCCCCTTCCATGCCGGCGCAGGCGGACCAGCTACCGACGCCCCGGCCCCACAACTCCACCCAGCCGGGATGTGGCCGCCCGGCCCGCCCTCCGGCATCACCGGCTGGGGCCTGCTGCGCCAGATGTCGGGCGACCTGTTGGGTACCCTCGCCACATGGCGCCAGCGCTACGGCGGCGTGGTCCACCTGCGCATCTGGCCGGAGCACCAGGTCCTGGTCAGCGACCCGGCCCTGGTGCGCGAGCTGCTGGTGACCCATCACGACAGCTTGATCCGCTGGGAGCGCGGCATCGACGTGTTCGCCCAGCTGCACGGGCACAGCGTGCTCACCGCCGAAGGCGAAGCCTGGCGCGCCAAACGCCAGGCCCTGCAGCCCAGCTTTGCGCCACGCGAAGCGCAATCGCTGGTGCCCATGATCGCCTCCGCCACCGGCAAGGCGTTCGCACAGTGGCGCACCGATGGCGCCGACGCGCCCATCGAACAGGCCTTCACCTCGCTTGGCATGGACGTGATTTTGCAGACCATGTTCTCCAGCGAAGTCGACGCCGAGGCGCGGCTGGCCGAAAAGGCGGTGCATGATGCCGCCGTGGCGGCCAACCGCGAGATGTACTGGCCGGCGAGCGCGCCAAACTGGCTGCCGTGGAAGCGCAGCAAGCGCGAATCGCTGCGGCTCCTCGACCGGCTGATCTACCGCCACGTGCAGGCGCGCCTGGAGCTGGAGCGCGGGAACTGGCCCCGCGATGTGCTGAGCCGCCTGCTCGCGATGCACCTGGATGATCCCGCCGCGTGGCCCTTGAAGGCGGTGTGTGACGAGTGCATGACGGCCTTCCTGGCCGGGCACGAGACCTCGGCCGCGACCCTGACCTGGTGGGCCTGGTGCATGGCGGCCCACCCGGAAGCGCAAGCTGCCGCGCGCGCCGAGGTCGAGCGGGTGCTGGGCGGCCGCACGCCGACCATGCAGGACCTGGCCGCGTTGCCGTATGTGACGCAGACCTTGCACGAGACCATGCGCCTGTACCCCGGCGCGCCGGTCCTGCTGTCGCGCCGCTCGACGCGGCCGATCGTGCTGGGCGGCTGGCAGCTGCCCGCGCGCACCATGTTCACGGTGGCGGTGCAGCTGATGCATCACGATGCGCGCTGGTTTCCCGAGCCGCTGGCGTATCGCCCCGAACGCTTTGCGCCCGACGCGCCGGAGATTCCACGCGGGGCCTTCATGCCGCTGGGGACCGGCCCGCGCGTGTGCCTGGGACAGCACCTGGCCATGACAGAGTTAACGGTCATTGCGGCGATGTTCCTGCAGCGCTTCGAGGTCAGCGTCCCGGCCGGGATGGCCCCACCCAAACCGGTATTCAACATCACCTTGCGGCCCGCGGAGCCGCTCCGGCTCAAGCTGGCCGCGCGCTGAGTGCCCGTCAGTCGGCCATCTGCCCGCCGCAAAACGCCTGCCGGTAAGCCGACGGGGTGGTGTGCAGGCTGGCCGCGAAATGCTGGCGCAGCGACAGGGCGCTGCCAAACCCGGCCAGCGCGGCCACCTGTTCGATCGATTCGTCGGTGCTCTCCAGCAGACGCTGGGCATGCGCCAGGCGCTGGCTGCTGAACCATTGGTGAAAGGTCTGGCCGGTGCGCTCGCGTACGCGCCGGGTGAAGGTGCGCCGGCTCATCGCGGCGCGCGCCGCCAGCTCGTCCAGCGTCGGCGCGCGGTCGAGATGGCGCAGCGCCCAGTCGAGCGCTTCGCCCAGCAGGTCGCCCTGCGCGCGCCGCGCCAAGGGGCGTTCGATGAACTGGGCCTGGCCGCCCTGGCGATGGGGCGCAACCACCAGCCGCCGCGCCACCCGGTTGGCCAGCTCGGCGCCGATGCGCGTGCGCAGCAGGTGCAGGCAGCAGTCCAGGCCCGCCGCCGTTCCGGCCGACGTCAGCAGCGTACCATCCTCTATGTACAAGGCTTCTTCATCGAGTTGAACGGTCGGGAAGCGTTCGGCGAACAGCTGCGCCCAGCGCCAGTGCGTGGTGGCGCGGCGGCCAGTGAGCACGCCGGCGTGCGCCAGCACGAACGCGCCCAGGCACAGGCCAACCAGGGTGGCGCCGCGCGCATGCGCCGCCCGCAAGGCGGCCAGCACAGCGGCCGGAGCCCCTTCGCGCGGGTCGCGCCACGAGGGCACGATGACGATATCCGCCTCAAGCACGCATTGAAGCCCGTGCTCGACATCGATTGAAAAGCCGGCGCTGGTGCGCAGCCGGCCTGGGGCTTCGGCGCACAGCCGTACCTGGGCCTGCGGAATGCCGTCGTCGCGCCGGTCTTCACCAAACACCAGGCTGGGCACCGACAGGTGGAAGGGGCTGATGCCATCGAAGGCCAGCACGGCGATGGGGCCGAGCGGATCTGGAGAAGAGGTCGCGGTTTTCATGTTGGCCCGATTTTACCCAATCATGGCAATCGGGCCACTGGTCCGGGGTCCTGGCGCCGCCCACAATGGGCGCTCCTGTCCAACATTGAAAGGTCCCTTTTATGTCCACCCTACTGCGCCGCGCCCTGATCGTCATCGATGTGCAGAACGAGTACGTGACGTCCGCGAACGGCCAACTGCCGATCGAGTACCCGGCCATCGAGCATTCGCTTTCCAATATCGGCCGCGCCATGGATGCTGCCGCCAGCGCCGGCATTCCCATCATCGTCGTGCAGAACACCACGCCGGCCGGCGCGCCCCTGTTCGCACGCGGTTCGCACGGCTGGCAGTTGCACGAGGTGGTGGCGTCGCGTCCCTACCAGCACCTGGTCGACAAATCGCTGCCCAGCGCTTTCGCCAACACCTCGCTGCACGGCTGGTTGACCGAGCACGGTATTGATACCCTGAGCGTGGTCGGCTACATGACGCACAACTGCGTCGCCGCCACGGTGTTCGATGCGCTCCATGCCGGCATCGCGGCCGAGGTGCTGCACGACGCCACCGGGTCGGTGCCGTATGCGAACCGCGCCGGCACGGTGAGCGCCGCCGAGATCCACGCTGCCTTCACGGTGGTGTTCCAGTCGCGCTTTGCCGCTGTGCTCAGCACCGACGAATGGATCGCGGCAGTCAAGGACCAGCTGGCGCCCGAGCGCGACACGATCTTCGGCTCCAACCAGCGCGCGCGCCTGGGCGCCGGCGGGTGACCAATCACCCGATCCGGATCCAGGTTGTCTTCAGTTCCGTGTACTTGTCGAACGCGTGCAGCGACTTGTCACGCCCATTGCCCGACTGTTTGTAGCCGCCGAAGGGCACGGTGATGTCGTCGCTGTCGTACTGGTTCACGTGCACGGTGCCGGCCCGCAGCGCGCGCGCCGTCTGGATGGCCTTGCTCATGTCCGCCGTCCACACGGCCGCCTGCAGCCCGTACGGCGTGGCATTCGCCTGGCGCACCGCTTCCTTCACGTCGGTAAAGGAAAGCACCGACAGCACCGGCCCGAAGATCTCTTCACGCGCGATCGTCATGTCGTGGCGGACCTCGTCAAAAAGGGTCGGGGCGATGTAAAAGCCGCCGGAGTCGGTGCGCGCGGCCTCCCCGCCCGCCACCAGCCGGGCGCCGGCCTGCCGGCCCTGCTCGATGTAGCCCATCACGGTCTTCATCTGGATGTCGTCGACAATCGCCCCCATGATCGTGCCCTCGTCGAGCGGGTCGCCCGGCGTCCAGCGGGCAATCAAGGGCAGCGCCTTTTCCAGGAATGCGTCCTTGATCGACGCTTCCACGAACAGGCGCGAGGGCGCGTTGCAGCTCTCGCCTTGGTTGAAATAGATCGATGAGATGGCGGCGTCCACCGCCGCGTCCAGGTCCGGACAATCGGCGCAGACGATATTGGCGGATTTGCCGCCCAACTCGGTCCAGGCGCGCTTCAGGTTCGATTGGCCGGCCATCTGCAGGATCTGCTTGCCGACCCGGGTGGAGCCGGTAAAGCCGATGCAGTCCACATCCATGTGCAGCGCCAGCGCGCTGCCGGCCTCATTGCCGAACCCCGGCACGACGTTGAACACGCCGGGCGGAATGCCGGCCTCGATCGCCAGTTCGGCCAGGCGCAGGGCGGACAGGGGCGACTTTTCGGAGGGTTTGAGCACGACGCTGTTCCCGCTGGCCAGCGCCGGGGCGATCTTCCAGGCCGTCATGAGGAGCGGGTAGTTCCACGGGACGATGGCGGCCACCACCCCGACCGGCTCGCGCGTGATCAGGGCCAGGCTGTCGTCGGCGGTGGGGGCGATCTGGTCGTAGACCTTGTCGGTGGCCTCGCCATACCAGCGGATGCAATTGGCGGCCGAGGCCACGTCCACGCTCTGGCTGAACTTGATGGGTTTGCCCACGTCGAGGGTTTCCAGCAGCGCCAGCTCGGCGGTGTGCTCGAGCATCAGCTCGGCCAGGCGCACCAGTACACGCTTGCGTTTGGCGGGGGCGACGCCGGCCCAGCGGCGGTCCTCGAACGCCGTGCGGGCCGCCTGCACGGCGGCGTCCACGTCGGCCTCGTCGCAGCGCGCCACGGCGCCCAGGCGGCGACCGTCAATGGGGGAGTGCTTGTCCCAGGTGCGTCCCGAGCGCGCCTCGCGCCGCTCGCCACCGATGAATGCGCGCCCGTCCGCGCGCAGCGCGGCGGCCTGTTCGTGCCATTGTTTGCCAGCCATCTCAGCCTCCTGTATGGACTTGCTCGTTGGTATAATCGCCGGATTTTCTCAAGCGCTGATGCCGCCCCGCCCGTGGAGTAAACATACATGAATTACACCTTGATTACCGCCGTGGTGATTTATTTGCTGGGCACCCTGGCCCTGGGCGTCTGGGCGGGCACGCGGATCAAGAACACCAGCGACTTCGCGGTGGCCGGGCGCAGTCTGCCGCTGATCATGGTGGTCACCACCACGTTTGCGACCTGGTTCGGGGCCGAGACGGTGATGGGCATTCCGGCGCGCTTCGTGCAGGGCGGCCTGAACGCGATCGTGGAAGATCCCTTCGGCGCCGGCACCTGCCTGATCCTGGTGGGCCTGTTCTTCGCCACCCGGCTCTACAAACTGAACCTGCTTACCATCGGCGACTACTACCGCAAGCGCTTCGGCAGCGGCATCGAGGTGTTCTGCTCGTGCGCCATCATCCTGAGCTACCTGGGCTGGGTGGCGGCGCAGATTACCGCCCTGGGCCTGGTGTTCTCGGTGCTGACCAATGGCGCCATGAGCGAGGCGGCGGGGATGATCGTCGGCACCCTGGCGGTGCTGATCTACGTGGTCATCGGCGGTTTCCTTGCGGTCGCCATCACCGACTTCATCCAGATGATCGTGCTGGTGTTCGGCCTGTCTGTGATCGCCTTCTTCTCGGCCGACCTGGCCGGCGGCACCCATCACGTGCTGGACATGGCCGCGCAAAAGGACCTGTGGAAGTTCATGCCGCCTGCGAACCTGCATGATGTGCTGTTCTTCATCGGCGCGGCGATCACCATGATGTTCGGCTCGATCCCCCAGCAGGACGTGTTCCAGCGCGTGATGTCGGCCAAGGACGCCCCCACCGCGCGCTCCGGCGCCATCATCGGCGGGGCCAGCTACATCCTGTTCGCGTTCGTGCCGATGTTCATCGTCGCCTGCGCCATCATGGTGCTGGGCGAATCCGGCATGGAGATGGCCAAGAACGATTACCAGCGCCTGCTGCCCACCTTCGTGATGACGAAGATGCCGCTGGTCATGCAGATCCTGTTCTTCGGCGCGCTGCTCTCGGCCATCAAGAGCACGTCGTCGGCCACCCTGCTGGCGCCCTCGACCAGCTTTGTGGAGAACATCCTCAAGCACCTGCGCCCTGGCATGGACGACCGCCAGCAGCTGTTCGCGGTGCGCGCCACCATCGTGGTGTTCGCCGCCTCCGTGCTGGCCTACGCGATTGCGATGAAGGGCACGTCGATTTATGAGCTGGTGTCGGCGGCCTACCAGGTCACGCTGGTGGCGGCCTTCGTTCCGCTGGCGTTCGGCATGTACTGGGCGCGCGCCACCACCCAGGGCGCGATCGTCTCCATCGCGGCCGGGCTGGTGGTGTGGGTGGCGTACTTCCCCCAGCTGACCAGCTGGGGCGAGCACTTCCCGGGTCCGCTGGCGGGCCTGCTGGCCGCCATCGCCGGGATGATTGCA
>JBKHWY010000036.1:0-3665 GCA_046566285.1 Gammaproteobacteria bacterium
GTTCGCAATGCGCGCGTGCCACCACCGGATTTTTGAAAAAGCTGCCCGCGTTGCCGATCTCGGCCGGGTCGGGTAGCTTGCGGCGGCGAATCGCCACCACCAGATCGCTGATCTGCCGCGCCGTCGGCTCGGCCAGCCCGGCCTGCTCCACGGCTTGCGCCAGTTCCGTATAGCGCAGGTTGGGCGTCCACGCCTTGGGCAGGGCGAAGGTGACGTCGATGAGCGCCAGGTCGCGGCCGTCGGCGTGCTTGAACACGCTGTCGCGGTAGGCGAAACGGCACTCGGCCGCCGTCATCGTGCGCACCTGGCCGCTGGCCATGTCCAGCGCGGTGAGGCTGTGGAAGCTGTCCTTGATTTCCGCGCCGTAGGCGCCGATGTTCTGGATCGGTGCGGCGCCCACGGTGCCCGGAATGAGCGACATGTTCTCCAGCCCGCCCAAGCCCTGCGCCAGGGTGTACTGCACGAATGCGTGCCAGTTCTCGCCGGCCGATGCCTGCACCAGGGTGTGCGTGCCGGTATCGCCCACGATCGCGCGCCCGCGCAGGGCCATCCTCAGCACCAGTGCATCGACGTCGCCCGTCAGCAAGATGTTACTGCCGCCGCCCAATAACAGGCGCGGCTGGCTGGCCAGGCCAGGATCGGCCAGCACGGCGCGGAACTGGTCCACGCTGTCGATCTCAAGATAGGCGCGCGCCCGCGCGGCAATGCCGAAGGTGTTGAAACGCTGCAGGTTGAAGTCGTGCTGGATGGGCAAATGTGCTGGCATAGGCTGGCTCGATGGCGCTTGTCCGTTAGAATACGGGCATTCTACATACTCGTTATACATTCCCAAGCACAAAGGAAGCCTACTATGCCGTCGTTCGATGTCGTCTCTGAAGCAGACATGGTTGAAGTAAAAAATGCAGTCGATCAGTCCAACAAGGAGATTACGACCCGCTTCGATTTCAAGGGCAGCTCGGCCAAGGTGGACCAGAAGGAAGCCGAACTGACCGTGTTTGCCGATTCGGACTTCCAGCTCCAGCAGGTCAAGGATGTGCTGACCAACAAGCTTTCCAAGCGCAAGGTGGACGTGCGCTTCCTCGACGAAGGCAAGGTCGAGAAGATCGGCGGCGACAAGGTCAAGCAGGTCATCAAGGTCAAGAACGGCATCGCCACCGAGGACGCCAAGAAGATCGTCAAGGTCATCAAGGACAGCAAGATGAAGGTGCAGGCCAGCATCCAGGGCGAAAGCGTGCGGGTGACGGGCGCCAAGCGCGACGACCTGCAGGCGGCCATGGCCATGCTGCGCAAGGATGTGCCGAGCCTGCCTTTGGAATTCAATAACTTCCGCGATTAATTTTCCGCACGCATCACGCGACCGGTGTGTCCAGTGGCTCCCTCGGGAAGCCTAAGGTAGAATTGCGCCTGTGCGTGGCACCGTTGTGGATGTTGTGGTAATCGCTTGTGGTAGTCAAATCGGGCCGCGAATAGGCCATCTAGGGATTGCAATGAAATGTGTTAATGATTTCCGCCTGCGTATGGGCAACAAAGAGTATGTGCCCATCATGATCGGCGGGATGGGGGTCGACATCTCGACCTCCGAACTGGCGCTGGAAGCGGCTCGCCTGGGCGGAATCGGCCATATCTCCGATGCAATGGTGCAGGACGTTTCCGACCGCAAGTTCGACACGTCCTTCGTCAAGGAAAAGACCAAGACCTACAAGTTCAATATCAACAATATGGACAAGGCGGTGGTTCAGTTCGACCTCGGCCGCCTGGCGGAAGCGACCGCCCTGCACGTCGGCAAGACCATGGAAGCGAAGAAAGGCGATGGCCTGATCTTCGTGAACTGCATGGAGAAGCTGACCATGAACGCGCCCAAGGAAACCTTGCGCACGCGCCTGTCCGCCGCCCTCGACGCGGGCATCGACGGCATCACCATGTCGGCCGGCCTGCACCTGGGTTCGTTCGCGCTGATCGAAGACCATCCGCGCTTTCGCGACGCCAAGCTGGGCATCATCGTGTCCTCGGTGCGCGCGCTGCAACTGTTCCTGCGTAAGATCTCGCGCCTGAACCGCCTGCCCGACTTCATCATCGTCGAAGGCCCGCTGGCCGGCGGCCACCTGGGCTTCGGCTTCGACTGGGCCGAGTACGACCTGCACACCATCATGGACGAGATCCACGCGTTCATGAAGCTCGAGCAATTGAATATTCCCCTGATCGCGGCCGGTGGCGTGTTCACCGGCTCGGACGCGGTCAGCTTCCTGGAACGAGGCGCCGGCGGCGTGCAGGTGGCCACGCGCTTCACCGTGACGCACGAGTGCGGCCTGCCCGACTCCGTCAAGCAGGAATACTTCAAGGCCTCGGAAGAAGACATCATCGTCAATGGCGTGTCCCCGACCGGCTATCCGATGCGCATGCTGAAGAACACCCCGGCCATCGGCTCGGGCATCCGTCCGGGCTGCGAATCCTACGGCTACCTGCTGGACGCCACCGGCAACTGCTCGTACATCAATTCGTACAACCGCGAAGTGCTGGCCAATCCGGAGTCGAAGAACATCGTGGTGATGGACAAGACCTGCCTGTGCACCCACATGCGCAACTTCAATTGCTGGACCTGCGGCCACTACACCTATCGCCTGAAGGACACCAGCCACAAGCTCGACGACGGACGCTACCAGATCCTGTCGGCCGAGCACGTGTTCAACGACTACCTGTACAGCGTGGACAACCAGATCGCCCTGCCGGCGCGCGAGGAAACCGTGGCCGCCTGACGCGTCCAGCATCCCGGCAAAGCCACGCCCAGCGTGGCTTTTTTTTCGCCCGTGCCCAACACACATGGCGCGAAAAGAATATGCGGCCAGGTTGAACGTTTATCGATGGGGCAGGTCTAAACCGGTAGTCGCCACGCAGAGGGGTAGCTCATGCACAGGGATCGCCCATGATCGTTAACCCGACCACCGCCCAGGCGGCCGTCCTGACCGATGCCGCCGGCCTGATCGCGACCTGGAACAGCGCCAGCGAAGCGATCTTCGGGCTGCCCGCCCCTGCCGCGCTCGGGCAGCCGCTCATGCATTTGCTGGCGCCCCATGTGCGCGCCGAGTGCATCGCGCGCCTCCCTCCGCCACCCGGTCAATTGCAAAACCTGGCGGTCGAGATCATCAACCAGGCCGGCGATACCCGCTCCGCCGTGCTGACGCTCATTCCCCAGTCCGATGCGCAGAACTGTCCGGCCGGCTGGGTCGCCAGCTTCATCCTGACGCACGACCACGAACTGCCCGAAACCCTGCTGGTCGGCCAGACTCCGCTGGCCAGGATCGTCGATGCCTTCGCCGGCACCTTCTACGTCGTCAGCCGCGAGGGCCACTTCGTGCTGTGGAATGCCCACCTCGAACGCGTGACCGAACTCACGCCGCAGCAGTTGCGCGACTACGATGTCGTCAAGATGTTTCACCCGGACGACCAGGCGCGCGTGGCCGACGGCATCCGCCGCGTGTTCGATTGCGGCGACGAGGTCGTGGTCGAGGCCCGCTATGTCAGTCCCACCGGGCGCGCCACGCCCTACCTGATGTCCGGCACGCGCATCGTCTGCGATGGCCTGCCTTATTTGTGCGGCATGGGCCTGGACACCTCGGCCCGCCACACGCAGGAAGCCACGCTGCGCCTGCGCGAACGGGCCCTGCATG
>JBKHWY010000036.1:3675-16201 GCA_046566285.1 Gammaproteobacteria bacterium
TGCGGTCAGCAACGCCATCGTCATCACCGGCCGCCAGGGCCGCGACACGCCCATCGAATATGTGAACCCGGCGTTCGAGCGCATCACCGGCTACACCCTGGCCGAGGTCATCGGACGTGATTCGCGCTTCATGGCCGCGCCCGGCATGGACCTGGAGGAGCGCGCCCGTGTGCGCGAAGCGGTGCGCACCCTGCGCAGCGAGCAGGTGGTGTTTCGCAACCGGCGCAAGAATGGGGAATTGTTCTGGAACGAGCTGACCATTACGCCCGTGCAGGACGAATTCGGCCAGGCCACCCACTTCATCGGCGTCATCAGCGACATCACCGAAACGCGCCAGCGCACCGCCGCACTGGAGCACGAAGTCAACCATGATCCGCTCACCGGGCTGGCCAACCGCACCCTGATGTGGGACCGGCTCGACCAGGCCATCCACCTGGCCCAGCGCCAGCAGAGCATGGTGGCCACCGTGCTGATCGACCTGGACGGCTTCAAGCAGATCAACGATACCTTCGGCCACGAAGCCGGCGACCAGGTCCTGGTGGCCGTGGCGCGCCAGTTGCAGGCGGCCGTGCGCGACATCGACACGGTGGCGCGCCTGTCCGGCGACGAATTCGTGCTTATCCTCACCAACCAGCCCTCGCTCAGCTTTACCGCGAACATGGCGGACCGCCTGCACCAGGGCATCTCGCGGCCGGTGTCGCTCAACGGCTCGGACGTGCACGTCAGCGCCAGCGTGGGCATTGCCATGTATCCGCACGATGGCGCCACGCCGTTCGAACTGATGCGCGCCGCCGACGCCGCCATGTACCATGCCAAGGCGGGCGGCAAGAGCGACATCTCCTTCTTCTCCGCCACCATGAAAAGCGCCACCGAAGCCAAGCAGCGCATGGAGTCCGCCATGCGCGCCGCCCTCGACAACCATCAGCTCTACCTGGTGTACCAGCCGCGCTTCTCGATCGAGCAGGGTCGCCTGGTGGCCGTCGAGGCGCTGGTGCGCTGGCGCCATCCGGACCGCGGCATCCTGCTGCCCTCGGCCTTCCTGCCCGATGCCGAGGAAAACGGCCTGATCGTGCAGATCGGCGACTACGTGCTGGACGGTGCCTGCGCACTGTTGCGCGAACTGCGCGAGCAGCGCCACGAGGATGTCATCGTGTCCGTGAACGCCTGCTACAAGGAATTCAGCCAGCATCACTACATCAGCCGCGTGGCCGCCAAGCTGCATGAATACGAGCTCGACCCGGACCGACTGGAACTGGAACTGCGCGAAGACCACCTGGCGCGCAACCTGCCCCTGAGCAGCGAAGTGGCCGAGGAGATGAAGGCGCTCGGCATGCGCCTGGCCGTGGATAATTTCGGCGACGGCGTCATCAGCCTGCACTACCTGCACACCCATCGCATCCATCACATCAAGCTGCACCGCAATGCCATGCGCATGCTGGAAACCGATGCGCGCGAGACCGAACTGGCGCGCACGCTGATTGCCATCGGCCGTAACCTGAACATCGGGGTGGTGGCCCAGGGGGTGGAAACGCTGAGCCAGCTTAACTTCGTCAAGGCCAGCGGCTGCGCGGAAATCCAGGGGCGCTACGTCAGCGATCCGCTCACGCGCGAAGGCTTGCAGCGCCTGCTGGAGGGCGTAGCCACGGCCTAGGCGGGCAGGCACGCGGCTGCGCTGATCTCCATTCTGTTCCCCCGATTGCACGGCCTGTCGCAAAACCCTCGCCAAGCGGGCCCGCTTCGCATAAAGTTTCAACATCTCAAGTTTTCCGGCGCCGCTGCCGCGCACGACGCACGCCAGCGATGTCGCCTCCATCCATGCAATCGAGATCGAGTAACGCCCTACAACGCACTGTCGCCCACGTGCTCGCGTCGCTGCACCGCAGCTTCGACGCCACCGCCACCTGGGTGACCCAACTGTCGTGGTGGAAGTTCTTCCTGTTCGCCGCCGTCACCCTGGTGGCCGCCTCGATCCTGCAGGACGAACTGTTTTCCAGCAGCGCCGAGGAAATCGTCATCCGCGGCGAGGGCGAGGCGCGCCGCGACAAGCCGGAAACCAATATCGTCATCGACGATTCTGGCATTCACTTCAACCCGCGCAAGATCAAGCGCCCTCCACTTCCGCCCGAGCCGCCGCCCCCGCCCGACACCCCCAAGCCGCCGGCCGCGCACCCGGCCACGCCGCCGTCCACCCACCCTCCCCACGGCGCCAACATGGACAGCGGCGAGGAAGTCCACATCGACCTGCCGCCGCAGATCGGCGAGGAACTGTCCAATGCGATCGAGGCGGCGGTGGAAGACAAGGCCGAGCAGAAGGTGACCCGCTACCACAAGCAGGCCTCGACCTGGTTCAAGAGCTTCGTGTCGCTGCTGGTGCTGGCCCTGTTCGCCACCAAGGCCCTGATGGGCGGCAAGAAGCGCGCGGAGGCGGAAACCCAGAGCGCCAACGCGGCGGCCGAGCGCGCCTCGATGCAGCGCCAGCTGTCGGAAACCCGCATGCAGATGATGCAGGCCCAGGTCGAGCCGCACTTCCTGTTCAATACCCTGGCCTCGGTGGAATACCTGATCGAGACCAATCCGCCGCGCGCCTCGGCCATGCAGCACAGCCTGATCCAGTACCTGCGCGCGGTGCTGCCGCAGATGCGTGACAATGCCGTGGTCACCAACCTGGGGCGCGAGGCCGACATGGTGCAGGCTTACCTGAACCTGTTAAAGATGCGCATGGAAGAACGCCTCGAAGTGGACATGAACATTCCCGAGTTCCTGCGCGGGGCGGCCTTCCCGCCGATGATGCTGCAGTCGATGGTGGAGAACGCCATCAAGCACGGCCTGGAATGCAAGCCCGAGGGCGGCAAGCTCAGGATCGTGGCCGACGTGGTGGGTGCCAAGCTGCGCGTGACCGTCACCGACAACGGCGTGGGCTTCGGCGTGGTGCCCAGCAACGGCACCGGCCTGGGCCTGCCCACCATCCGCGAGCGCCTGAAGCTGCTGCATGGCGACCAGGCCCAACTGCACATCGCCGCCAATTCGCCCACCGGCGTGATCGCTACCATCGAGGTGCCCTACCAGAACGCGGCCTCCAGCGCGGCCGCCCCGAACTGATACTTGAGTCCATGATGCATTGATACATTGATCATTACGCCGATTCGTTGAATAATTAACGCTTGGCGTCCCTATGCTCCCTTTGCGTCCCTACCGCTTTCCACCTGCGTCCCTACATGCCTACTGCGATCCTTGCCGACGACGAAAGACTGATGCGCGACCAGCTGCGCATGCGCCTGAACCAGGCCTGGCCGGAACTGGAGATCGTGGGCGAAGCCAAAAACGGTGACGAAGCCGTGGCCCTGGTCGAGCAGCTGCAGCCCGACCTCACCTTCCTCGACATCCGCATGCCGGGCAAGACCGGCATGGAAGCGGCGCGCGAGATCGGGGCGCGCAGCCAGATCGTATTCGTCACCGCCTATGACCAGTACGCGGTGGAAGCCTTCGAACGCGGCGCCATCGACTATGTGTTGAAGCCCCCCGAGCTCGAGCGCCTGGCGGTGACGGTGGAGCGCCTGAAAAGCCGCCTGGCCAAGCCGCGCGAAGCCACCGCCGTGGCCGACAGCGTGACGGCCATGCTGTCCCAGCTGGCCGAGAAGATCGCCGCGCCCAAGCCCACCTACCTGCAATGGATCCAGGCCAGCATCGGCCAGGACCTGCGCATGATTCCGGTGGAAGACATCCTGTTCTTCCGCTCGGACGAGAAATACACCTGCGTGCAGACCGACAAGTTCGAAGCGCTGATCCGCAAACCCGTGCGCGACCTGGCCGAGGAACTCGACCCGGCGCTGTTCTGGCAGATCCACCGCGCCACGCTGGTGAACGTGAACGCCATCGAAGGCGTGACGCGCGACTTGCGCGGGCGTCACCTGGTGCTGATCAAGGGCAGGCCCGACAAGCTGGAGGTCAGCCGCAGCTTCCTGCATCTGTTCAAGCAGATGTGACGGACCTGCACGTGCCATGCCCGTTTGCAGCGCGCCTTGTGTCCCATCAAGCAGGTAATCTGGCCGTACCGCTATCATCGCGGTTGGCCTCGCATCCGCGCGGCTTCCAACGGCGGGCGCGCTCCATGACGTCAAAGCGACCTTCCAGCAGCCGCAGCTGGAGCCCGGTCATGTTTGTGCTCGGCTTTGTCGGCGGCCAACTACTTTCGCGTGCCATGACAACAAATCGCTGGCCACGCTTTGCACGCAGTCACAGTCGGGACATCATCCATCACGCGAGCGAAGCCATCATCACCACGGACGAGGCCTACACCATCGTCCTGGCCAATACCTCGGCCGCGGCCATGTTCGCCACCACCATCGACGCCATGCAGGGCACCCCGCTGGCGCGCTACATTTCCCCCCGCCCAGCACCAGCGAAGCCGGCGTGGCCCTGTTTGGCGACGGCACCGGCCGCGCCGGCCGGCGCGCCACCGACTACGCCGTCACCGGCTTGCGCGCCAATGGCGTGAGCTTTCCCCTGGAAGGCTCGATGTCCTCCGTGATCGAGGACGGCAAACCGGTCTACACCATCATCGTGCGCGACGTGACCGAGCGCCTGCAGGTGCAGGAAAAGCTGTCGCGCTCGCATGCCCAGCTGCGCCAGCTCTCGAGCGCCCTGCAAACCGTGCGCGAGGAAGAACGCACCCACATCGCGCGCGAACTGCACGACGACCTCGGCCAGCTGCTGGCGGCCCTGCGCATGGACCTGACCCTGCTGCAAAAGGCGGCCGTGGGCGGCGAGCCGGGCAAGCGCCTGATCAACACGATGGAAGACAACCTGCTCACGGCCATCAATTCGCTGCGCCGCATCGCCACCAACCTGCGCCCGCGCGCGCTCGACGAAGGTGGCCTGTACTTTGCGCTGCAAGGCTTGCGCGACGAATTCGTCAAGCGCCACGGCATCAGCTTTTCGCTGTTCGCCGACGAGGACGAACTGCGCCTGAACGACGCCCTGTCCACCAACATCTTCCGCATTGTGCAGGAAGCGCTGACCAATATCGCGCGCCACGCCAACGCCTCCCACGTCACCCTCTACCTGTACCGTTCCGACCACCAGCTGCTGCTCTCGATCCGCGACGATGGCTGCGGCATCAGCGCGCAGGACATGGAAAAGGCCCAGTCGCTGGGCCTGATCGGCATGCGCGAACGGGTCTGGGGCTTGCAGGGTGAAATCTCGGTCAGCAGCGACGAGCCGCCCGGCACCCGCATCGATATCGTCCTGCCCGTGCCGGCCAACGATCCGCCCGCCGAAATCGATGCCGCGGACTTGTCAT
Organism: Gammaproteobacteria bacterium; assembly: GCA_046566285.1. Lineage (GTDB taxonomy): Bacteria > Pseudomonadota > Gammaproteobacteria > Burkholderiales > Burkholderiaceae_D > Telluria_A. Next base: position 8,975 of record JBKHWY010000036.1, read on the forward strand.
CTGTACCATCCCCGCCACGCGCCGACTGATCAGATCGGCCTCAGCCTTGGCTTCTCCCGACGGTATGTTGTACAATTACAACATGCTGCTTTGTCATCAACCTGACATAGTCAGTGGCTATACTCTGCTTCGTTTTGTATCAACCACTGCTTTAAACACTCGTTGAAGCAATTATTTGGAGAAGTTATGCAACGTAAAATCCTTGCGGCCGCCGTGTTCGCTTTCCCCCTCGTCGCCGCAGCGCAATCGAGCGTCACCATCTATGGTATCGCTGACGCTGCGATCGCCCGCGAAGACACCGGCGCGCCGAGCGGCGCCCGTACCGTGGTGAATTCGGGCAATCAGTCGGGCAGCCGTATCGGTTTCCGTGGCGTGGAAGACCTGGGCAACGGCCTGAAGGCCGCGTTCACCCTGGAAGCAGCCGTCAACATGGATACCGGCACTGCCGATACCAACACGCTGTTCGGCCGCCGCGCCGTGGTCGGCCTGCAAGGCGATTTCGGTTCCGTGATGATCGGTCGTGAATACAGCCCGGTGGCCGACGTCGCCGCCGCCGCCGACATCACCGGCCAGGGCCTGTATGGCAGCAACCTGAACTCCTTCGGCACCGGCCGCCTGACCCGCCGCATCAGCAACTCGGTCAACTACAAGTCGAACGTGTACAGCGGCTTCCAGGTCGGCCTGGCCTACAGCGCCGGCGAGCAGAACACCGGTCCTTCGCAGAACCTGAAAGGCATCTCGGCCAACTACAGCGCCAACGGCTTCTACGTGGGCGGCGCGTACCAGACCACCGAGCGCGTGGCCGCAGGCGACGACAAGGAATGGATCGTGGGCGCCGGCTACAAGTTCGGCGACTTCGATGTGAAGGCCAGCTACGCCCGTGCCGACGGCTACGGCCCTGCCAACAAGTTCGAGCAGGCCAACCTGGGCGCGTCCTATGCCCTCGGCGCCAACAAGTTCTTCGTGACCCTGCAGCAGAACAAGCTGGAAGGCGGCGCCAAGGGTAACGAATGGGCCCTGGGCTACACCTACGCCCTGTCCAAGCGCACCAACCTGTACGCTGCGTACGCCACCATGCGCAACAACAACAAGGCCACCTTCGGCATCAACTCGGGCGCGACCAACGTGACCCCGCCAAGCACCGCGCTGGGCGCCGATCCGAAAGCGCTGTCGCTGGGCATCCGTCACCTGTTCTAAGCGTATCGACAACGTAACGTAACGTAAAAAAGCCGGTCGTGCCCTCGCGGGTCCGACCGGCTTTTTCTTCTTCCTCTCTGACGCGGCTTACTTCAGCCGGCAGGTCAGCATCCAGTAGAACTCCGAGCGCTCGATGCGGATTTCCCGCGCGGCCCCCGCCAGGCGCTTGCGCAGCGCGCTGTCGGACGGATAGTTCTTCGGAATCTCATAACGCTCCCCATCGGGCGCCACGCGGATCTGGTAGGTGTTGCCATCCGCATCGGTCCGCGCCACCGACTCGCTGCTGTCCTCGACGAAATCATCGTCGACCATGAACAGCAGCACATCCTTGCCGACCTTCCTGCGCAGCTGCGTGAGGAAGCGGTCCTGCTCCGCGCGCCGCACATGCGACCACCAGAAGCCGATGAACACGGCCGTGAATTGACCTTCCCCCAGGTCGTCCGGCAGGTCGAAGGCATCGGCCACGCGCAGGGTCACCACGTCTTCGGGCAACTGGCGCAGGCGCGCCAGGGCGATCATTTCCGGGTTGATGTCGATGGCCACCACCTGCTCGGCCACCTCGGCGATGACGCGGGTCCAGTAGCCGGTGCCGCACGCCAGCTCCAGCACCCGGTGCCCGGCCAGCACGTTCTCGACCTGTTCATGCAATTCCTCCAGGTCTTCCTGGCGTTCGGGCTTGTCATACACGCGGTCGTGGTTGGAGGCGCTCTTGGCGTAAAACTCTGCTGCTCGTTCGGTGATCATGTTCGTTCTTTAATTACAACTCGTAGGTTTCCCGGCTGCCCGTCATAGCCTGCTCGACCATCTTGCGCGTCAAGGTGGGGGCCAGCAGCTCGATGAAGGTGTAGATATAGCTGCGCAGGTAGGCGCCCTGCTTGACGGCCACGCGCGAGACGTTCATGCCGAACAGGTGGCCCACCGAGATGGCGCGCAGGTTGCGGTCGCGCTCGGCGTCGAACGCCATGCCGGCGATGATGCCGATGCCCATGCCCAGTTCCACATAGGTCTTGATGACGTCGGCGTCGATGGCTTCCAGCAGCACGTCGGGTTTCAGGCCGCGCACGTCGAACGCGTGGTCGATCTTGCTGCGGCCGGCAAACGCCGCATCGTAGGTGATGACGGGGTGGCTGGCGATCTCTTCCAGCGAGATGGCTTTCGAGCGCAGCAGCGGGTGGTCAGGCGGCACCACCACCACATGCTCCCATTGATAACACGGCAAGGTGATCAGCCCGTCGATGGCGGCCACGGACTCGGTGGCGATGCACAGGTCGGCCTGGTCGCGCTGGACCATCTCGGCGATCTGGCGCGGATTGCCCTGAAGGAGCGATAATCTCACCTTTGGGTATTTTTGCATGAAGGCTTGCACGACCTTTGGCAAGGTGTAGCGTGCCTGGGTGTGGGTGGTGGCAATGGTGAAGCTGCCGCTGTCCTGGGCGGCGTACTCCTTGCCGATGCGTTTCAGGCTGTCGATCTCCTGCATGATCAGTTCGACCGAGTGCAGCACCAGGCGGCCCGGTTCGGTGAGGCCGCGGATGCGTTTGCCGTGGCGTGTGAAAATATCGACCCCAAGTTCTTCCTCGAGTTCGATGATGGCCTTGGACACGCCGGGTTGCGAAGTGAACAGCGCTTTGGCCGCGTCGGTCAGGTTGTAGTTCTGGCGCACCGCCTCGCGGACAAAACGTAGCTGATGAAGATTCATTTTCGCAATAGTTGTTGAGATTTCTTAGAATTAAGGCTTTATCTTAGCCATGCGACATTTTATGCGATTGCTTATATCAACCGCGCATATAAGCAAATAAATTCTCAGTCGTTTGGAATATAAGCAGAGTTTATTACCATTGAGGCTAGTTTGGGGGGAGCCTTATGCCTCCCAGCGTGTAACACCGTTAAAAATTAGGATGACACATGTATCGCTATGACCAGTACGACCATCTGATCGTCAAGGAACGCATTGCCCAGTACCGCGACCAGGTACAGCGCCGCCTTGCCGATGAGCTGACCGAAGCAGAATTCCTGCCGCTGCGCCTGCAAAACGGCCTTTATATGCAGCGTCACGCGTACATGCTGCGCATCGCCGTCCCCTATGGCCTGCTGGCCTCGCGCCAGATGCGCATGTTCGCCCACATCGCCCGCAAATATGACCGCGGCTATGGCCACTTCACCACGCGCCAGAACATCCAGTTCAACTGGATCGAGATCGAGCAGACCCCGGACATCCTGACCGACCTGGCTTCGGTGGAAATGCACGCCATCCAGACCTCGGGCAACTGCATCCGCAACACCACTTCCGACCCGTTCGCCGGCGTGGCCGCGGACGAACACATCGATCCGCGCCCGTTCGCCGAGATCCTGCGCCAGTGGAGCACCTTCCACCCTGAATTCATCGCGCTGCCGCGCAAGTTCAAGGTCGCGATCAACGGCGCCGTGGAAGACCGTGCCGCCATCGCCGTGCACGACATTGGCCTGAACGTGGTGAAAAACGAAGCCGGCGAAATCGGCTTCCAGTTCATGGTGGGTGGGGGCCTGGGCCGTACGCCGATCATCGGCAGCGTCATCCGCGAATTCCTGCCATGGCGCCACCTGCTGACCTACACCGAAGCCGTGATGCGCGTGTACAACCAGTACGGCCGCCGCGACAACAAGTACAAGGCCCGCATCAAGATCCTGCTCAAAGCCCTGGGCGTGGAAGAATTCACCCGTCAGGTGGAAGCCGAGTGGGCCGACCTGAAGGATGGTCCGGAAACCATTACCGATGAAGAAATGGCGCGGGTGGCGGCCTACTTCACCGAGCCGGCCTACAAGAGCCTGCCGGCTATCGACCCGCTGGCGGACCATGCCGACAACCGCGCGTTTGCCAACTGGCTCAAGCGCAACGTGGTCGCGCACAAGAAGCCCGGCTACGCAGCCGTCGTGCTGTCGCTGAAGAAAACCGGCGTGCCGCCCGGCGACGCCACCGCCGAGCAGATGGATTTCATGGCCGATCTGGCCGACCGCTACAGCTTTGGCGAACTGCGCGTCACGCACGAGCAGAACATCGTGCTGGCCGATGTGGAGCAGACCCGCCTGTTCGAACTGTGGCAGGAAGCCAAGGCGCACGGCCTGGCGACCCCGAACATTGGCCTGTTGACCGACATCATCAGCTGCCCGGGCGGCGACTTCTGCTCGCTGGCCAACGCCAAGTCGATCCCGATCGCGGCCGCCATTGCCGAGCGCTTCGACAACATCGACTTCCAGCACGACATCGGCGAGATCGAACTGAACATCTCGGGCTGCATCAACGCCTGCGGCCACCACCACGTGGGTTCCATCGGCATCCTGGGCGTGGACAAGGACGGCTCGGAGTGGTACCAGGTCTCGATCGGCGGCGCGCAGGGCAACCATGCGGCCATCGGCAAGATCATCGGGCCCTCGTTCTCGGCCCTGCAGATGCCGGAAGTGATCGACCGCCTGTTGCAAGTCTACGTGCGCGAGCGCACCCCGGACGAGCGCTTCGTCGACACGGCCCAGCGGCTGGGGATCACCCCGTTCAAGGAACATGTGTATGCCACGCCGATTCCGGCCGGCGAACTGGTTGGAGAAGACCACTATGCTTGAAGCAGTAAAACTTGAGTCCCATGCTCGTATCATCAAACAGCGTGAGATCGTCTCCGATGACTGGCAAGTCCTGCGCCTCGACGAAGGCGTGACGGCCGACGCCGTTGACGTCCCGAGCGGCAAGATCATCGTTCCTCTCTCCGTCTGGAAAGCGCAAAAAGCCACCCTGTCGCAGCGTTCGCCGCTGGGCGTGTGGATTGCTTCGGACGAGCGTCCGGAAGACCTGAAGGGCGAGCTGGACAAGTTTGCCGTGGTGGCCGTCGACTTCCCCAAATTCACCGACGGGCGCGGCTATTCGATCGCATTCAACCTGCGCAAGCGCCTGGGCTACACGGGCGAGCTGCGCGCCATCGGTGACGTGCTGCGCGACCAGCTGTTCTCGATGCAGCGCTGCGGCTTCGACGCGTTCGCCACCCGCCAGGACCGCCCCATCGAGGATGCGCTGAAGGGCTTGACGGTGTTTTCCGAGGTGTACCAGGCCTCGGTGGACATCGACGCTCCCCTGTTCCGCCGCCACCAGCGCCATGTGAAAGTCGAGTCCACCGTGGACGCCGACATCGGCGCCGGCATCTGAACGGGTTCATTGAGGACATCAGCATGAACGACCGCACCACCGAACGCACCCTCGCGCTGCCGCACCTGGTCAGCGAAACCCAGGGCATCCTGGCGCGCATCGCGCGCGACTTTTCGCCGGCCGTGTTCGCCTCCAGCCTGGCCGCCGAGGACATGGTCATCACCGACATGATTCTCAAGGCCGGCCTGCCGATCGGGATCTTCACGCTCGAGACCGGCCGCCTGCATCCGGAAACCCTGGCCGTGCTCGACCAGGTCAAGGCCACCTATGGCTACGACATCGCGCTGTTCAAGCCGGAAGCGGCCAACGTGGACGCGTACGTGGCCGCCAATGGCGTGAACGCCTTCTACAACAGCATCGAGATGCGGCGCGAGTGCTGCCGCATCCGCAAGGTCGAGCCGCTCGGCCGTGCCCTGGCCGGCAACAAGGCCTGGGTGACCGGCCAGCGCCGCGCCCAGTCCACCACCCGTTCGGACCTGGCGGTGCAGGAAGACGATGCGGCCCACGGCATGACCAAGTTCAACCCGCTGGCCAACTGGGAAGAAGCGGACGTGTGGAACTATATCCGCGAGCACAAGGTGCCATACAACGTGCTGCACGACCAGGGTTTCCCCTCGATCGGCTGCGCACCGTGCACCCGCGCCATCCAGCCCGGCGAAGACATCCGCGCCGGCCGCTGGTGGTGGGAAAATCCGGACTCGAAGGAATGCGGCCTGCACATGGTCGATGGAAAACTGATTCGCATTAAATCCGTGGCGGCCTAAGCATTGCCGCCTCCGCCACGAATACAAAAAACTAGGCCCCACTTGCCATGACAAATCTGAATGACACCCCGCGCGTGCTGACTGACGTCAATTCGCGCCACCTCGACGCGCTGGAATCGGAAGCGATCCACATCATGCGCGAAGTCGCCGCCGAATGTGCCAACCCTGCCCTGCTGTTCTCGGGCGGCAAGGACTCGGTCGTGCTGCTGCGCATCGCGGAAAAAGCCTTCCGCCCAGGTAAATTCCCCTTCCCCCTGGTGCACGTCGATACCGGCCACAACTTCGAGGAAGTCATCGCCTTCCGTGACGCGCGCGTGGCCGAACTGGGCGAGCGCCTGATCGTCGGTTCGGTCGAGGATTCGATCAAGCGCGGCACGGTGCGCCTGCGCAATCCGCAAACGGATTCGCGTAACGCCGCCCAGGCCGTGACGCTGCTGGAAACCATCGCCGAGCACAAGTTCGACGCCTGCATCGGCGGCGCCCGCCGCGACGAGGAAAAAGCCCGTGCGAAAGAGCGCATCTTTTCCTTCCGTGACGAGTTCGGCCAGTGGGACCCGAAAGCCCAGCGCCCGGAACTCTGGGACCTGTACAACACCCGCGTGCATCCGGGCGAAAACATGCGCGTGTTCCCGATCTCGAACTGGACCGAGCTGGACGTGTGGCAGTACATCGCCCGCGAAAAGCTGGCGCTGCCGTCGATCTACTTCGCGCACGAGCGCCAGGTGATTCCCCGCAATGGCTTGCTGGTGCCGCTGACCGACCTCACCCCCGCGCGCGAGGGCGAGAACGTGGAAACCCAGGTGGTGCGTTTCCGTACCGTGGGCGACATCTCGTGCACCTGCCCGGTGAGCTCGACGGCGTCGACGGTCGATGCCATCATCGCCGAGACCGCAGTGACCCAGATCACCGAACGCGGCGCTACCCGCATGGACGACCAGACGTCCGAAGCGTCGATGGAAAAACGTAAGAAAGCAGGATACTTCTAAATGAACGCCCGCATTGACTCCGTGGCCACCCCGGTGGCTGACAATTCCACCGAGCGCGGCCTGCTGCGTTTCATCACCGCAGGTTCCGTCGATGACGGCAAGAGCACCCTGA
>JBKHWY010000037.1:0-16070 GCA_046566285.1 Gammaproteobacteria bacterium
GGCGCAGGACCTGGAGCACCGCGTGCGCCGGGTGGCCTCCGGCTGGGAGACGGAACTGGCGATCTGCATGGATTCGATGTTCGCGCCGCTGGCGCTGATCGACGACATGAGCGCCTTCTGCGCCATCGCCGAGCAGACCCGCCTGCGCATCGTGCAGGAGACCTTGTCGGGCCCCTGGGAAGCGCTGCTCGAGCGCCGTGCCGACCTGCTGGTGGGCGTGGCCGGCGAAGGTCCAGCCGGGGGCGGCTATGTGGCGCGGCCCATCGGGGTGCTGCCGTTCACCTTCTGCGTGGCGCCCCATCATCCGCTGGCGCATCTCCCCGGTCCCCTGGGCCGCAACGCCCTGCAGGCGCACCGCGCCGTGGTGGTGGCCGATTCGGCGCGCAGCATGGCGCCGCGCACGGTGGGCCTGCTGTTCGGGCAGGATGCGCTGACGGTGCCGGACATGCGCGTCAAGTTCGACTTGCAGGTGCAGGGGCTGGGCTTCGGCTTCCTGCCCGAGCCGTGCGCACGCCTGGCCATCGAAGCCGGCCTGCTGGTGGAAAAGCAGGTGGAGGAAGAGCGCGAGCCGGAGACTTTCTACGTGGCCTGGCGCGTGGGCGAGGAGGGCGCGGCGCTGCGCTGGTGGCGCGAGCGCATGCACGATCCGCATCTGCTGGCGCGCCTGTGCGGGCACCTGCCGTCCGCGCCCGGCGGCGCCGCCAACCGCCGCGTCAGCGATTGAGCCGCTTGACCATGTCGTAGATGCCGATCATGATCTCGGCCCACTCGTTGATGGGCCGGCGCGCCGGGCCGGCCTCGCGCGCGCCGATCGAGTCGTACATGGCACGCTCGTCGGCGGTGCGATTGTCCGGGCCGGCTTTGGGCGGGCCGTACTGCACCGCATCCTGGGCGATCTGGTCTTCCGAGGCGTCCTGCTGGTCGCCATAGTTCGGGTTCAGGTATTCCAGGTGGCGGTTTTCCAGCACCACGCCCTGGGCCTGGTGGGCGGCGGGGCCCAGCAGGTCCGGCCCCAGCTTGCGGCTGTAGGGGTTGATGCTCCCGGCCAGCAGCTCGTCGTGGAAGTCGTCGCCGTTACGCTGCAGGATGATGCCCTGGTTGCCGGTGAAGATCTGCTCGAGATACTGGGTCAGCGTGATGTTGCCCATCGGGCCGCCCAGGGCGGCGCCCGCGCCAAAGCCGGTCTCGGCGCCGATGGCGGCAATGGTCTGGGCCAGCAGCGGGGCGTTGGCGCTGAGCGTGCCGATCACTTCATTGGGCAGGGTCTGGGCCACGTCATACAGGTCGCTCTTGTAGTAGTGCATGCCCACCATCTGCTTGGCCAGATTGGCGCCGTTGTTGGCGGCGAACATGGCCAGGTAATTGGTCAGCAGCGTCAGGAAGCCCAGGAAGCTCGCTTCGGCGCCGGCCGGCCAGCCCTTGGTGCCGCGCGTGACGAGGTTGGCGCCCGTGCGCGGCCAGGCATCCTTGATGGTGCTCATGGCGCGCTTGGCCGCGCCGATCGAATCGAAGGTGGCCTGGACGTTATCGGCATGCTCCTTTTGCGGCGCATTGTTGCGCACATAGCGGTTCAGGCGGCTTTTCTGCCGGGTGGTTTCCTGGAACAGGGCCGGCACCTGGCTGAGCTTGACGCCATAGGTGGCGTGGAAGTAGCCCAGGCGCGGCTGGAAGGCGTCGGACTGGGGCGAGTCCGAACCGATGAAGTAGCCGCCCAGCGCGGCCTGGCGGTTGCCGTTCACGCTGTCGTACATCGCGTTGACGTAGTCGATCACGTCCTGGATGTGCTGCAGCGCCTGAGGGCGCGTCAGCGCGCTTTCGTCCCAGGCGTCCGTCACCACCTCCACGATGCTGGCGCCGTGCGGCATCAGCTGGCCTTCGAGCGCATGCAGGCTGGCGGCGCCATTGGCGTTCAGGGCATTGTCCACGGCGTACTGGTCCAGGTCGGCCGAGAACAGCTTGTTCAGGGTCTTGCTGTGATCGGCATTCACATGGCAGCCGGGGCCCGCCACCAGGTCGGTCGCGCCACCCAGCATGCCGGCGTCGACCGGCACGTCGTTCATCGGCAGGGCGGCGCCGCCCGCCAGCGAAGGCACGTTGACGTTGGCCTTTTCGACGAACAGCAGCGGCAGCTCGACTTCGAAACCGAAGCGCGCCTGCACCGGTGCGTGGGTGGAGATCGCCCCGCCGGGCGACGGAGGACGGCGGCCGATGGCGGCGGCCTGGGCGCGCTGCGCGGCCATGCGCGGGCTGGCCGCGATGACCTCGCCAACGCGGCGCTGCACGTGCGCGTCATGGCGCTGGTCGTCCACGCCGCGCTGGGCATGGGCGGGTGTCGCCGCGGTCCGGGTGTGGTCGCCGGCCTGCGCCGGGATGGGCTGCCTCATGCGCTCCCCCTCCAAGGTGTCAAGCGCCAGCATACGCCCGCGTGCCGGACGGGAGGTCAAGTTATTGGGGGCGGTTGTTGCTGACTTGATACATTTGGTGCGCTAGCCGCGCCGCAGGGGATCGAGCAGGCCGCGCAGGGCGTTGTGATCGAGTTCGTACATCAGTTCGAGCAGCTCGCCCAGCTCCCCGCGCGGAAAGCCCTCGCGCGCGAACCAGGCCAGGTAATTGCCCGGCAGGTCGGCCAGGATGCGGCCCTGGTAGCGCCCGTAGGGCATGGTGCGCGTGAGCAGCAGTTGCAGGTGTTCCGGCCGCATGGGCGTCAGCGCAGCTTCTTGACGATTTCCGACAGGCGGTAAGGCTTGGAGATGAAGGCGAAATCGTCCATGCCGCCATGCGCGCGCAGCGCCGGGATCGGGTAGCCGGAGGCCAGGATCACCTTCAGGTCGGGCATCAGCGTGCGCGCCTTGCGGGCCAACTCGATGCCCGAGATCCCCGGCATCATCACGTCGGAAAACAGCACGTCGATGGGACGCTGTTCGCCCAGCACGCGCAGGGCTTCCGCGCCGTTCTGGGTCAGCACCACCTCGTAGCCCAGCGCCTCGAACAGCGAGCCGGCCAATTGGCCCAGTTCCGGTTCGTCCTCCACCACCAGCGCCACTTCGCGCTCCGACGGGCCGGGGCGCTGGACTTCCTCCTGCTCGATCGCGGGCAGGTGGATGGTGATGGTGGTGCCGGCGCCCTGCACGCTGTGCACGTCCAGCGCGCCGCCCGACTGCAGGATGAAGCCCTGCACCTGCGACAGGCCCAGGCCCGTGCCCTTGCCCACCGGCTTGGTGGTGAAGAAGGGTTCGCAGGCGCGCGCCAGCACCTCGGGCGGCATGCCGGTGCCGGTGTCGGCGACGCTGATGCGCACGTAAGGTCCGGGCGGCAGGGTCTTGTGTTCGCCCGCCTCGATGGCCACGTTTTCGGTGCTGATCTCCAGCTTGCCGCCGTCGGGCATGGCGTCGCGCGCGTTCACGACCAGGTTCAAAATCGCCGCTTCCAGGCGCGCTTCGTCGATGTTCACCCAGTTCAGGTGCCCGCCCAGGCGCACGCGCAGGTCGATATGGGCGCCCACGCCGCGGCGCAGCACGGTTTCGAAATTGCCGAGGATTTTGTTGGGGTCCTGCAGGGACGGGGTGAGCGGCTGCTGGCGCGCGAAGGCCAGCAACTGGCCGGTCAGCGCGGCGCCCCTTTCCACCGCGCGGTTGATGCTCTGCAGGACGTTCTTCTGCGCCGGCGACAGGCCTTGCGCGTCCAGCACCTGAACGGCGGTGGAGACGATCGACAGCAGGTTGTTGAAGTCGTGCGCCACGCCGCCCGTCAGCTGGCCGATGGCTTCCATCTTCTGCGACTGGAACAGTTCCTCGCGCGCCCGTTCAAGCGAGCGCGCCGCTTCCTCGCGCTCGGTGATGTCGCGCGTGATCTTGGCAAAGCCGAGCAGGGCGCCGTCGTCGCTCCGGATCGCATCGATGATCACGTGGGCCCAGAAGCGCGAGCCGTCCTTGCGCACGCGCTGGCCCTCGGCCTCGTAGCGCCCGCTGCGTTCGGCTTCGGACAAGGCATGCGCCGGCAGGCCGCGTTCGCGGTCCTCCGGCGTGTAGAAGGTGGAGAATTGATGGCCCAGGATCTCGTGGGCATCGTAGCCCTTGATGCGCTGGGCGCCCGGGTTCCAGCTGCTGACCAGGCCTTGCGGCGACAGCATGTAGATCGCGTAGTCGACCACGCCCTGCACCAGCAGGCGGAATTGCTGCTCATGCGACATCAGCTCGGCTTCGGCGCGCTTTTTCTCGGTGATGTCGCGGGTGATCTTGGCAAAGCCGGCCAGTTCGCCGCTGTCGTCGAAGATGGGATCGACCACCACGTGGGCCCAGAAGCGGGTGCCGTCCTTGCGCACGCGCCAGCCTTCGCATTCGAATTTGCCGTCGCGTACGGCAGTGGCCAGCGCGCGCTGCGGCAGGCCGGCCTGCTGGTCCTCGGGCGTGTGGAAGGTGGAGAAGTGGCGCCCGATGATCTCGTCGGCCGTGTAGCCCTTGAACCGCTCGGCCCCCGCGTTCCACGACACCACGTGGCCAGCCTTGTCGAGCATGTAGATTGCATAGTCGCGGATTGACGCTATCAGGCGCTCCGCGGCTTCGCGCGGCTGAAAACGTTCGCTACCGCTCATCATTGGGTCCATTCGCATTCCGTATGTGGCTCATTATCTTAGTACAAAATAGCAAGCATGGTAGTCCTGTTAGTGTTGCAGTTTTGCAATCTCGCGTCTGGATGTCCAGGCTCGGGTTAGCATGTTGGAAACAAATTGTTGAAGGAACCGAACCACGCGATGGACAAATTCAAGCTCGAGCGCTTCACCCACGCCCAGGAACCGGTGTATGCCACTGCGCTGGCCGAGCTGCGCGGCGGACGCAAGCGGTCGCACTGGATGTGGTTCGTGTTTCCCCAGATCGCCGGACTGGGCCACAGCAGCACGGCGCAGCACTACGCACTGGCCTCGCTGGCCGAAGCGCGCGCCTACCTCGACCACCCGCTGCTGGGCGCGCGCCTGCGTGCCTGCTGCGCCGCCGTGCTGGCGCTGGAGGGACGCACGGCGCACGCCATCTTCGGCTACCCGGATGAATTGAAATTCCACTCCTCGCTGACCCTGTTCGCGCGCGCCGCCAGCGGCAGCGGCGCGGAACAGGACCCCGTGCTCCAGGCCTGCCTGGACAAATACTTCGGCGGCGCGCCTGACGCCGCCACCCTGGCACGCCTGCCGACCCCGATTGCCCGAGAATGAACATGAAACGACTCTACCCGACCATCTCCCTGCTGTGCGCGCTCGCCACCGGCGCCGCGCCCGCCGCCGCCAAGCCCACCCGCCAGCCTGCCGCACCGACAGCCGCCGCAGCGCTGGCCCCCGAAGCGGTCGAGCGCTCGATCGGCGCCTTCGATGCGCACGCCGGCATGGGCCATCCGCGCCTGTTCAGGGGCCAGAACGACTATGCCGGCATCGTCGCCGCCACGCGCGCCGAACGCTCGCGCGGCATCGCCGCCATGGTCGATACCCTCAAGCGCCATCCTCTCAGCGCCGAAGCGCCGGAACTGCGCACCCAGGTCGCCTCCAGCAACCAGGCTGCGCGCATGGCCGGCTGGTGGAAGCACGACCGCCTGCTGGAAGGCATGGCCGAGTCGGCGTTCGGCTGGTACGTCACGCGCCAGGACTGGCTGCTCGACGAGATGCGCGCGCGCATGCGCCTGTTCGGCAATGCCGTGCTGGCGCGCGACTGCGTCGGCGACATCGCCGAAACCCGCGACTATGTCTGGTACTTCGCGCTGGCCTACGATTTCGCCTACGACGCCATGAGCCGCGCCGAGCGCGAGATGGTGGGCGACGTGATCGTCGCCTGCGCCGACGCCGGCCTGTCCAAGACCCCGGCCGTGCTGCGCGCCCACCCCGAAAACGGCATCGCCTTCAACGCCCTCGGCAAACTGGTGGGCGCGCTCCTCATCGTGCGCGGCGACATGCCCGACACGCGCCGTCTGCTGGCCGCCGCGCTGCCGGCCTACGTCGCTTCCCTCAGCCCGTGGGGCGGGGAGGATGGCGGCTTTTCCAACGGCTCCAGCTACGCCATGTGGGACGCCGGCGAGTCGCTGCTGGCCTGGGACCTGATCGAACGGGTGCTGGGCGTGCCCATCTACCGCAAGCCCTGGCTGGCCGCGCTGCCGCGCTACCTCGCCTATGTCGTCCCGCCGGGTACGCCGGCGGGCGCGTTTGGCGATGGCGCGGAAGTCAATCGCGGCGAGGAGTGGGCGCGGCTGGGCAAGGCCATCACCTATCGCTCCGACAGCCCGATGGCGCGCTGGTACGCCAGCGAACTGCGGGGCGACGACTACGGCCGCCTGAACATCCTGCTCAGTCCCCGGGCCTACCAGGGCGACGCCAACCTGAACGGCGCGCCGAACGGCGCCAGTTTTCCGTCGGTGGGCGTGGCCGCCATGCACAGCCAGCTCTCCGACCGTGACCGCGTGACCGTGCTGTTCAAGAGCAGCCCGTTCGGTTCGCTCAATCACTCGCATGCGGACCAGAACAGCTTCGTGCTGTACGCGAAGGGCAAGGTGCTCGCCATGGATAGCGGCGTCTACGACAGCTACGGCTCGCCCCACTGGCGCAACTGGTACAAGCAGACGCGCGCCCACAACGCCATCACCTACGACGGCGGCGAAGGCCAGGAGCTCGGTCCGCTGGGCCTGGGCGACCGCCAGCACGACGGCCGCATCGTCCGCTTCGAGTCGAAAGGCGGATACGATCTCGTCACCGGCGACGCGGCGGCGGCCTACGGGGGCGAGCTGCGCCGCGCCCTGCGCACGCTGGTGTACATCCGCCCGGCCACGCTGGTGGTGATCGACCAGCTGGGCAGCAGCCGCCCGCGCAGCTGGGAGTGGAACCTGCATACACCGGCGCCGCTGTCCGGAGATCCGGACAGCTTTAAGGCGAACGTCGATGGGGTGGGGCTGTGCGGCACCGTGCGCGCCGACGCGCCCCTGAAAATGGTCTCCACCTCCGGCTACACCCCGGCGCCCGCCAAGCCGGCCGGGCCCCATCACTGGAGCCGCATGGTGTTCACCGACCCCGCCAGGAGCGCGCTGTTCGTGTCCGTGCTGCGGGTCGATTGCGCCGGCCCCGCGCCGCGCATCGATATCGGCGACGATGGCGCCACCGTAGTGGCAGGCGGGCGCACCATCAAGCTCGATGGGGACGCCGTCAGCGTGGTGAAGTAAGCGGGACTCATGCTATCGTCTCCCCCAAAAAGGAGACGCTGTTGAATATTCTGCGAACGCTGGCCACCCTGGGCTGCGTACTGACCCTGGTATCGTGCGCGCACGGTGGGGGCGGTGTCGCTACCGCCAATGCCACCAACAACCCGCTGGTACGCCTTGAAATCCTCAGCCGCGCTCCCGCCTTTGGCGGCGCCAGCTTCGGTGACGTCGGCCCCTACGAAACCATCGTTGCCGTCGCCCACCTGCGGGTCGACGCCAGCCACCCCGCCAACCGCGCCATCGCCGACATCGACCTGGCGCCGGCGAAGCGCGGCTGGATCGAGTACCAGGCCGACGTCGTCATCGCCCGCCCGGTGAATCCCGCCCGCGCCTCGCGCGTGCTGGTGGTCGATATCCCCAACCGGGGCGGCAAGCTGTTCCCCGTGATGGCCAACGAGGGCGCCGCCAGCCTGGCCGCGCGCGCCGACGCCGGCAATGGCTTTTTGATGCGGCGCGGGCACACGCTGGCGTGGATCGGCTGGCAGGGCGACATTGCGCTGGCACGCGACGGCAGCCGGGTGGGCACGCGCTTTCCCAGCCTGGGGAGCGCGATGACCGGCCCCAGCGCCGAGGAAGTGGTGTTCGACGACGTCAAGCCGACCGGCACGATCGCGCTCAGCTATCCGCCCGCATCCCTTGATCCGCGCCAGGCGGTGCTGACCGTGCGCGCCAATAACGCATCGGCCCGGGAAGTGATTCCGCCCACCAGCTGGCGCTATGCCGCCGACGCGACCGGCGCATCGTCCATTGAAGTGATGCGCCCGCCGGGCTACGACGCCGGCGCCATCTACCGCTTCGAATACGTCGCGCGCGAACCGCGCCTGATGGGCCTGGGCATGGCCGCGCTGCGCGACGTGAGCGGCTACCTCAAGTCGGGCGCCCCCGATGCGCTGGGCCAGGCCAATCCGCTGGCCGACATCGCGCCCGATGTGGCGGTGGCCGTCGGCGTATCGCAATCGGGCCGGGTCCTGCGCGACCTGATCTGGCAGGGGTTTAACGCCGGCCTGGACGGCGAGCGTGTCTTCGACGGCGCCATGCCGCTGATCGCCGGCAGCCGCAAGAGCTTTGTGAATGTGCGCTTCGCCCAGCCGGGGCGCTACTCGACCCAGCACCTGGACCACTGGACCTACGGCGACCAGTTCCCCTTCAGCTATGCGGTCGGCACCGACCCCGTGAGCGGGCGGGTCGATGGCATCTTCAAGCGCTGCGGCGAGACTCGCACCTGTCCGCGCCTGATGCACGTCGATAGCAGCCTGGAATTCTGGCAGGGGCGCGCCGCGCTGGTGGTCACCGACGGCGCCGGCCATGACATCGCGCTGCCCGACAATGTGCGCGCCTACCTGCTGTCCTCCACCCAGCACATGAGCGCGCGCACGCCCACGCTGGGCGTCTGCAAGTACCCCAGCAATCCGGCCCAGCAAGGCCCGGCCGTGCGCGCGCTGCTCGAGCGCCTGGTCGAGTGGTCGCGCGAGGGCATCGCGCCGCCGCCCAGCCGCTATCCGCGCATCGCCACGCACCGGCTGGTCGAGCCCCGGCAGGACGCGGTCGGCTTTCCCGACCTCTCGGCCATCGGCATCGATTACCCGCACGTGATCAACGACCTGACGGTGGTGGACTACACCCGCGCGCCCGGCGTGATCGACGGCGCGCGCCGCTACCAGGTGCTGGTGCCGATGGCGGACGCCGACGGCCACGACATCGACGGCATCCGCCTGCCGGACGTCGCCGTGCCGCTGGCCACCCACGCGGGCTGGAACCTGCGCCGCCACGCATTCGCGGAAAACCAGCTGTGCGGCCTGGAAGGCATGAGCGTGCCGCTGCCGGCCACGCCGAAGGCGGGCGACCCGCGCCGGGCGATCAGCCAGCGCTATGCCTCGCGCCTGGAGTACGCCAAGCAGGTGGCGCTGGCAGCGCGCGAACTGCGCGACCAGGGCCTGCTGCTGGACGAGGATACCGAGCGCTTCATCGAGCGCGCCAAGGCCGAGCCGCGCGTGCCGCGCTAGGGCGCCGGCTCAGGTTGCGTATAATCCGCCGCTGCCGGCCCACAACAATCAATACGACCGAACACACGACATCGAACACTTATGGCTTCATCCTCCGACAACATCAGCATGGCCGTCTTCTGCGACTTCGAGAACGTCGCACTGGGCGTACGCGATGCGAACTACGAAAAATTCGACATCAAGCCCGTGCTGGAGCGGCTTCTGCTCAAGGGCAGCATCGTGGTCAAGAAGGCCTACTGCGACTGGGATCGCTACAAGGGCTTCAAGGCCACCATGCACGAAGCGAACTTCGAACTGATCGAGATCCCGCACGTGCGCCAGTCCGGCAAGAACTCGGCCGATATCCGCCTGGTGGTCGATGCGCTCGACCTGTGCTATACCAAGTCGCACGTGAACACCTTCGTGATCATCAGCGGCGACTCGGACTTTTCCCCGCTGGTGTCCAAGCTGCGCGAGAACGCCAAGCAGGTGATCGGCGTGGGCGTCAAGCAGTCCACCTCGGATCTCCTGGTGGCCAACTGCGACGAATTCATCTTCTACGACGACCTGGTGCGCGAATCGAAGCGCGCGGCTGCCAAGCGCGACGAACGCAAGCAGCAGCCGGCGCGCCGCTCGCCGGACGAGCAGAAGGGCCGCAAGGAAGAACTGGACGCGCGCAAGACCCAGGCGCTGGAACTGGTGGTGGAGATGTTCGACGCCCTGGTCTCCGAGCGCGGCGACAGCGGCAAGATCTGGGCTTCGCTGCTGAAGGACACCCTGAAGCGCCGCCGCCCGGACTTCAACGAGACCTATTATGGCTTCCGCACCTTCGGCAACCTGCTGGAAGAAGCGCAGAGCCGGGGCCTGCTGGAATTCGGCCGCGACGAAAAATCCGGCGCCTACGTGTACCGCAGCGCGGTGGCGCAATCTGCCCCGGGCGTGAACGAACAGCCGGCCGCCAGTGAAGCCGCCGAGGGCGAAGTCAACCTGGTCGAGCTGCCGGCCGCGCCTGAAGAAGCGGCCAAGCCGGAACCACGCCGTCGTGGCCGCGGCGGGCGCAAGCAGCAGCAGGCCGCCGAGGCCGCGCCGGTCGAGCAGGTCGCCCAGGAGCTGGCGGCCGAGCCGGCACCGGTGGACGCGCCTGTCGAGGAACCGGTGTTTGAACCGGTCGCTGAGGCGCCAGCGGTGGAAGAGCCGCCCGCGCCGCCGGTTGAAAAACGTCGTGCTCCGCGCGGCCGCAAGAAGGCCGCCCCCGCCGAGGTGAGCGAAGCGCCGGCGCCGGTGGAAGCCGAACTGGCGCCGCCGCCCGTGGTGGAAGCGGCGGCCGAGGAAGCACCGGCTGAGGAAGCACCCGCCGAAGCCGACGCAGCGGCCGAACCCGCCAAGCCGGCCCGCAAGGCCCAGCCGCGCGGCCGCCGTCCCGTCAAGCCGAAGGCGCCGCGCGCCAAGAAGGAGCCGAAGGAATAGACAGGTTCCGCTCCAGCGACAAGCAGGGGCAGTTGAGGTTAAACTGACAACGACAAGACATGTCCAACTGTCCAACTCAGATTTCTGACTGACCCGGCTTGAAGGAGTTTTTGATGCGCACCCTATCGACGGTGATATTCACCCTGGCGATGGCCGCCGGCAGCGCTATGGCAGCGCCCCCTGCGGCATCCCATCCCATTCTCGGCATCTGGAAGCTGACCCTGCCGGACGGCAGCTGCTCCGAGACCTACCGCTTTCGCGGCGACGGCACCACCCTGGTGACCTCCGCCGAGGAGGTGTCGGAAAGCGAATTCAAGATCCCCGACCAGCCCAGCGCGCGCGGCTTCTACAAGCTGGAAGACCGCATCGTCAAGGACAACGGCAAGAAGGACTGCAGCGGCGCCGTCATGAAGGTCGGCACGCGCGCCACCAACTTCATCCAGTTCCACCCCTCCGGCGCGATGTTCGTGATGTGCGTGCGCGAGTCGCTCGACGCCTGCATCGGCCCGTTCGAACGCGTGCAGGGCCAGGGAACCTGACGTCCCATGCCGGTGGTCGGCCTGATCTCGGACACCCACGGCCTGCTGCGTCCCGATGCGCTGGCCGCGCTGGACGGCTGCGACCTCCTGATCCACGGCGGCGACATCGGCCCGGCCGAGATCCTCGACGCCCTGCGTGAACGGGCGCCCCTCACCGTCGTGCGCGGCAATAACGACACCGCCGCCTGGGCGCGCGCGCTGCCGCAACGCGCCATCGTCGACGTCGACGGCGTGCGCATCTGCGCCGTGCACGACCTCAAGACCCTCGATATCGATCTGCGCGCCGAAAGCGTGGACGTGGTGGTCTCGGGGCACTCGCACCGGCCCTCCAGCACCCGGCGCGACGGTGTGCTGTATGTGAATCCGGGCAGCGCCGGCCCGCGCCGCTTTTCGCTGCCCATCAGCGTGGCGCGCCTGGACATTCACGATGGCCAGGTCACGCCGCGTATCATTCAATTGCCCACGCCGCTGCCCGGCCCGGCGCCCAAGCGCTGACGGTCCAACCCATCTTCAATCTGCTGACGGAGTTTCAATGTCATTCAAGCCCTTTTCCTATCTGCGCCGAGGCCTGCGCTGGTCCTGGAACGCCGTCGATGCGACGCGCCGCTTCTTCTTCAACCTGATCTTCCTGCTGATCGTGGTGGCGCTCCTGATCGCCATCTTCAGCAGCACCAAGCCGGTGGGTCCGAAGACGGCGCTGGTGCTGGAACTCAAGGGCAGCCTGGTCGAGCAGCACAGCGGCACCGTGCGCGATGCGCTGGTGGCCAACGCCAGCGGCGAAGCGCGCCGCTCGGTGCAGCTGCGCGATGTGCTCACCGTGCTGGACGCGGCCGCGCGCGACAACAACGTCGCCAGCGTGGTGCTGCTGGTCGATGAGCTGGAAGCGTCGGGCCTGGCCTCGCTGCACGAAGTGGGCGCGGCGCTGGACCGCTTCAAGGCCAGTGGCAAGCCCGTCATCGCCTGGGGCGGCCACTACGACCAGCGCCAGTACCTGCTCGCTTCCCACGCCAGCGAAGTCTATGTGCACCCGATGGGCGGGGTCGAGATCCGCGGCTTCGGCCGCTACCGCAACTACTACCGCGACGCGCTCGACAAGGTCGGCGTGACGGTCAACCTGATCAAGGTGGGCGCGTACAAGAGCGCGGCCGAGCCCTTCATCGGCAACGGCCCGTCGCCGCAGGCGCTGGAAGCGGACAAATACCTGTACGGCGCGCTGTGGGAGGGCTACACGGCCGAAGTGGAAAAGCAGCGCAAGTTGAAGGCCGGCGCGGTGGGCGCCGTCATCGAGGATGCGCCGCGCCTGCTGGAGGCGGCCAAGGGCAGCCTGGCGCAGCTGGCGCTGAACGCCAAGCTGGTCGATGGCCTGAAGACCCGCGACGAACTGCGCGCCATGATGATCCAGCGCGGCGCGCCCGACCTGGAAGGCAACAGCTTCCGCCAGATCGGCTTTGGCGAATACCTGGCCAGCCACCGTCCGGCCCAGATCGGCGACGCGGTGGGCGTGGTGATCGCGCAGGGCGAGATCAGCGATGGCGTGGCCCCTCCGGGCTCGATCGGCGGACGCTCCACCGCCGAGCTGATTCGCAAAGCGCGCGAAGACCGCCAGGTGAAGGCCATCGTCCTGCGCGTGAATTCGCCGGGCGGCAGCGCCTACGGCTCGGAACTGATCCGCCGCGAGCTCGAATTGGCGCGCGCGGCCGGCAAGCCGGTGGTGGTGTCGATGGGCGACGTGGCCGCCTCGGGCGGCTACTGGATCTCGATGGCGTCCGATGAAATCGTCGCCGATCCGGGCACCGTGACCGGCTCGATCGGCGTGTTTTCGCTGCTGCCCACGGCCGACAAGGTGGCCGACAAGCTGGGCGTGCACAGCGCCGGCGTGACCACCACCTGGCTGGCCGACGCCTACAATCCACTGCGCCCGCTCGACCCGCGCTTCGCCCAGCTGATGCAAAGCAGCGTGAACTACGTGTATGACGAATTCACCAGCAAGGCCGCCAAGGCGCGCCGCACCACCCAGGCCAAGATCGACGAGGTGGGGCAGGGCAGGGTTTGGACCGGCACCCAGGCCAAGGAACGCGGGCTGGTCGATACCCTGGGCAGCTATGGCGACGCGATCAAGTCGGCCGCGCGCCGCGCCAAGCTCGATGGCGGCTACCGCGTGGCCTACATCGAGCGCGACAGCGCGCCGGTGGAGCGCGTGCTCGAACTGCTGGGCGCCGACGCCTCCGCGCCGCTGTTCCGCCTGCAGGTGAACCTCGGCTTGCTGCCGCAAGCGCTGCCGGCCGGCGTGGTGAAGGACGTGGCGCGCGAACTGGGCTGGCTCAACGAGCTGACCGAGCAGCGCAAACCCTTCACCACCATCACCCATTGCCTGTGCTCGCCGCCGTGATTTTGTAGCAAGTTTGTAACGGCTTGTAGCGGCCGGGGCGCTGGGCAGCGCCCTGGCCCGCCCTATGAGGGCGTATTTGCGCGGCGCGCCCGGCGCCGGCGCATGCTCCCGACACCCTCATGCGAGGGTGAAGTGCGAAACATAAATCAAGAACATGCCATGCTAGAGTTGCTTCACTCGTTGTTAATGAAGCAAGGAAGAGCATGCAATCCACGCCGCCCCGTCCGCGCAGCCGCCGCGCAAAACTCATCGGAAATGCGATTGCCATCCTCGTGATGGCCGCCATCGCCGCGCTGGCGTGGTACCTCACCCATCAACCCAAGGCGGGCGGGCCGGGGGCCAACGCGCCCGGCGCCGGTGGGCCGCCGGGCTCCGGCGGACCGGGCGGTGGACGCGGCGGACGGGGCGGCGGCGGCGCCACCACCGTGGGCGTGGCCACCGCCGAAACGGCCGACATCCCGGTCTACATCGATGCGCTGGGCACCGTCACGGCCGCCGCCACCGCCACCGTGCGCCCGCAGGTTTCCGGCATGCTGCAGAAGATCAGCTTTAGCGAAGGGCAGCTGGTCAAGGCCGGGCAGGTGCTGGCCGTGATCGACCCGCGCCCGTTCGAGATGGCGCTGCTGCAGGC
Source organism: Gammaproteobacteria bacterium (assembly GCA_046566285.1). Taxonomy (GTDB): domain Bacteria; phylum Pseudomonadota; class Gammaproteobacteria; order Burkholderiales; family Burkholderiaceae_D; genus Telluria_A. The sequence continues at coordinate 14,233 of JBKHWY010000037.1, forward strand.
CACCGGCGCGCGCCAGCGCAACCTCGCCCAGCTGGAAGCGGCGCGCGTGACGCTCGAGCGCTACCGCACCCTGCTGGCGCAGGAATCCATCGCGCGCCAGGAGGTCGATACCCAGGCCGCGCTGGTCAAGCAACTGGAAGGCCAGGTCACCACCGACCGCGCGGCCGAAGGCGTGGCGCGCCTCAATCTCGGCTACACCCAGATCCGCGCCCCGATCAGCGGCCGGGTGGGCCTGCGCACCGTCGACATGGGCAATCTGGTGGGGTCCAGCGACGCGGCGGGCATCGCCGTCATCACCCAGCTCTCGCCGATCGACGTGGAGTTCGCGGTGCCGCAGGACCGCGTGCCCGACATCCAGCAGCGCATCGCGCAGGGCGCGACGCTCGCGGCCACGGCGTTCGACCGCACCCGCACGAACCAACTGGCGAGCGGCCGCTTCACGGCGCTGGACAACCAGGTGGACGTGCAGACCGGGACGGTGCGCGCCAAGGCGCGCTTCGCCAATGCCGACAGCAGCCTGTTCCCCAGCCAGTTCGTCAACCTGCGCCTGGAGCTGCGCACCATCAAGGGCGCGGTGGTGGTGCCGGTGACGGCCTTGCGTCATGGCGCCAATGGCGACTTCGTGTACGTGCTCAACCCGGCCGAGAAGACCGTGGCGCTGCGCACGGTGAAGGCCGGGCAGGCGACCGTGGACAAGGTGGAGATCGCCAGTGGCCTGAAGGCCGGCGAGCAGGTCATCACCGAGGGCGCGGACCGGCTCAAGGATGGCGCCAAGGTGGTGCTGCCGGGTGAACGGCCGGCGGGCATGGGGCAAGGTGGGCGCCGTCGGCAGCGCGAAGGGACGCCGCAATGACCGAACGTCCAACCCGCACCACGGACCTTGAAACCGTCGTCCTGGCGAAGGCCAGGACCCATGCCGCGCTTGCTCAGAGTGGAACGATGCCACCAATGGAACGCGCTATGGGTCCTGGCCTGCGCCAGGACGACGGATTTGGGGCCAACGAAATCCGGCAACCGCGCGCCCCATCATGAGCCCATCCGCCCCCTTCATCCAGCGTCCGGTCGCCACTTCGCTGCTGATGCTGGCCATCGTCCTGGCCGGAATCGTGGGCTTTCGCCTGCTGCCCTTGTCCGCGTTGCCGCAGGTCGACTTCCCCACCATCCAGGTGCAAACCCTGTACCCCGGCGCCAGCCCGGAGGTGATGGCGCGCACCGTCACCGCGCCGCTGGAGCGCCGCTTCGGCCAGATGTCCAGCCTGCAGCGCATGAGTTCCACCAGCGCTTCCGGCGTCTCCATCGTGACCCTGCAGTTTGGCCTGGGCATGACGCTCGACGTGGCCGAACAGGAAGTCCAGGCGGCGATCAACGCGGGCGGCTCGCTCCTGCCCACCGACCTGCCGGCGCCGCCCGTCTACGCCAAGGTCAACCCGGCCGACGCGCCCGTGCTGACCTTGGCCATCACCTCCGACACGGTGCCGCTTACGGAAGTGCAGAACCTGGTCAACACTCGCCTGGCACTGAAGATCAGCCAGGTGTCGGGCGTGGGACTGGTGACGCTGTCGGGCGGGCAGCGCCCGGCTGTGCGCATCCAGGCCGACACCAATGCGCTGGCCTCCTACGGCCTGGGCCTGGACACCCTGCGCACGGCCATTGCCGCCGCCAACGCCAACAGCGCCAAGGGCAACTTCGACGGCCCCGCGCGCTCGTACGCCATCAACGCCAACGACCAGTTGTTGAGCGTGGCGGACTACGAAAACCTGGTGGTCGCCTACCGCAATGGCGCGCCCGTCCGCCTGCGCGAAGTGGCCAAGGTGGTGCAAAGCGCCGAGAACGCGCGC
>JBKHWY010000038.1:0-16045 GCA_046566285.1 Gammaproteobacteria bacterium
AAGACGCAGCGGCATGTGTTCATAAAAGGCCTGGTAGGCGGCGGCGCGCCGTTCGGCAAAACGCGGATCGAGCCGCTCGTCCTGGTCGGGCGAATAGTCGTTGGCCACCTCATGGTCGTCCCAGGTGACGATCCACGGCGCGGCCCGGTGCGCCGCCTGCAGGTGCGGATCGCTCTTGTATTGCGCGTAGCGGGCGCGGTACTGCGCCAGCGTGAACGATTCGTCCGATCGCCTGGCGCTGTCCGGATGCGCCAGCCGGTAGGGCCCCCATTCGTAGATGTAGTCGCCCAGGAAGGCCACCAGGTCGGGCGCGGCGCTGGCGATGTGGCGGTGCGCGGCGTAGCTGCCGAATTCCCAGTGCTGGCACGAGGCCACCGCCAGCTTGAGCATGCCCGGCATGTCGCCGGCGGCGGGCGCCGTGCGGGTGCGCCCCACCGGGCTGACGGCGTCGCCCAGCATGAAGCGGTACCAGTACCAGCGGCCCGGCGCCAAGCCCGTGGCCTCGGCATGCACGCTGTGCGCCAGCTCCGGCGCCGCCACCGCCGTGCCGGCAGCGGCGATGCGGCGAAATGCTTCGTCATGCGCGACTTCCCAGCGCACGCTCAAGGCCACCGGGGCGGTCGGCAGGGCGCCCAGCGGATCGGCCAGGATGCGGGTCCAGAGGATCACGGAGTCGGGCAGGGGCGAACCGGAGGCCACGCCCAGGCTGAAAGGGTAGTTTCCCCCGGTGGCACCTTGTGCGTCGCCCATGGCGACAAGGCCGGCCACGGCGGCGGCGTCGCACAGGAAGCGGCGGCGTTGCTCGATCATGAGCGCTTTTTAGCGCGGATACAGTGATTCGAGCGGCGGCAACTCACGTGGCTTGCGGTCGGTGCCGGTGGCCACATAGGTCAACGTGGCTTCCGTGACCTTGACCACGTCCGTCTGCAGGCGGTTGCGTTCCGCGTACACCTCGACCTGCACGGTGATCGAGGTACTGCCGACTTTGACGATGTCGGCGTAGAAGGACAGCAGGTCGCCCACGAACACCGGGTGCTTGAATACGAAGGACTTCACGGCCACGGTCGCGACCCGGCCATTGGCGCGGCGCGTGGCGGGCAGCGAGCCGGCAATGTCGACCTGCGCCATGATCCAGCCGCCGAACACATCGCCGTACACATTGGCGTCGGAAGGGGCCGGCATCACCCGCAACTGCGGCATTTTCCCGGGCGGCAGGCAGGTTGGCTGGGCGGCGGCGTTTTCAGGCATGGTCATCTTGAATTCTCGTGAAGGGCTACAATGGTTTGCGACGAACTGCAAATTGAAACATAAAACTCCGAGCCCCGCCATGCGACGCCAATCCTCCAGTGTCCCCCCTCCGCCCGTCGATCCGAAGGCGCCGCAGCGCACCGACTGGAGCACCATCCGCACCCTGCTGCCTTATCTGTGGGTGTACAAGTGGCGCGTGATGCTGGCGCTCGGCTGCCTGGTGGGCGCCAAGCTGGCCAACATCGGCGTGCCGATCGTGCTCAAGCACCTGATCGACAGCCTCACGGTCGGGCCGAACAATCCCCAGGCCCTGCTGGTGCTGCCGGTCGGCGCGCTCATCGCCTACGGCGCGCTGCGCCTGTCCACCACCGTATTTACCGAGCTGCGCGAGTTCCTGTTCGCGCGCGTGACCCAGCGCGCCGTGCGCACCATCGCCCTGCACGTGTTCCGCCACCTGCATTCGCTGTCGCTGCGCTTTCACCTGAACCGCCAGACCGGCGGCATGACGCGCGATATCGAACGTGGCACGCGCGGGGTCGGCTCGCTGATCTCCTACACGTTGTTCAACATCCTGCCCACCCTGGTCGAGATCACGCTGGTGCTGGGCTACCTGATCACCCACTACGACGTCTGGTTCAGCGTCATCACGGCCGCGGCGCTGGTCACCTACATCACCTTCACCGTGGTGGTGACCAACTGGCGCACGCACTTTCGCCGCACCATGAATGACCTCGATTCCAAGGCCAACACGCGCGCGATCGACTCGCTCATCAACTACGAGACCGTCAAATACTTCGGCAACGAGGACTACGAAGCCGAGCGCTACGACCATGGCCTGAAGAGCTACGAGTCGGCCGCCGTGCGCTCGCAGACGTCGTTGTCGGTGCTCAACACGGGGCAGTCGCTGATCATCGCCACCACCGTCACGCTCATCTTGTGGCGCGCCACGCTGGGCGTGATCGGCGGGACGATGACCATTGGCGACCTGGTGATGGTGAACACCTTCATGATCCAGCTGTACATTCCGCTGAACTTCCTGGGCGTGATCTACCGAGAGATCAAGCAAAGCCTGGCCGACATGGAGCGCCTGTTCGCCCTGCTGGAGCAGAACCGCGAAGTGGCCGACGCGCCGGATGCGAAACCCCTGGTCACCACCGGCGCGCGCGTCGCGTTCTCGCACGTGGATTTTGCGTACGACCCCAAGCGCCAGATCCTGTTCGATGTCGACTTCACCATTCCCGCCGGCACCACCACGGCGGTGGTGGGGCACAGCGGTTCGGGCAAATCGACCCTGTCACGGCTGCTGTTCCGTTTTTATGACGTGGGCAGCGGGGCCATTACCATCGACGGGCAGGACCTGCGCCACATGACGCAGGGCTCGCTGCGCCACGCGATCGGCATCGTGCCGCAGGATACGGTGCTGTTCAACGACACCATCGAATACAACATCGCGTATGGGCGCCCCGGCGCCAGCAAGGAGGACATCATCGCGGCGGCGCGCGCGGCCTCGATCCACGACTTCATCGAGAGCCTGCCGGACGGCTACGGCACCATGGTGGGCGAGCGCGGCCTGAAACTGTCCGGCGGCGAGAAGCAGCGCGTGGCGATTGCCCGCACCTTGCTGAAGAACCCGGCCATCCTGATCTTCGACGAAGCCACCTCCGCGCTGGATTCGAAGGCCGAGCAGGCGATCCAGGCGCAGTTGAAGGAGATTGCCAGGAACCGCACGACCATGGTGATCGCGCACCGGCTCTCGACCGTGGCGGACGCCCAGCAGATCATCGTGCTCGATCACGGTCGCATCGTCGAGCGGGGGACGCACTTCCAGTTGCTGGCGCTGAACGGCTTGTATGCGCAGATGTGGGAACGGCAGCAGGCGCGCCAGGATGAGGAAGTGGGGTCGCCGGTGGAGGCGGAGTAGGTTACCGAACTTTGGAACAGTGTGGCTGAATGAACGCGATCTGGGCCCTGGCCTTCGCCAGGGCGACGGATTTAAGTGTTCTGGCTAGATCCAAGTTACCGTCGCCCTGGCGAAGGCCAGGGCCCATAGCGCGCTAGCAAACCAGCGCAGAGCTTAGTACGTATAGAACATCCGCTGAATGTCCCGCGAACTATTCGTTTTGGTCAGCGCCAGCATTAACAGGATGCGCGCCTTCTGCGGATTGAGCGTATCGGCCACCACAAAATCCAGCTCATCGTCATTGGCCTCGCCATTGCGCGCCAAAATGCCCTGGCCCACGCGGCTGGCGCGTACGATCAGCACGCCCTTGGCGCGCGCCGCCTTCAGCGAGGGCACCACCTTGGCCGCCAGGCTGCCGTCGCCCACGCCGGCATGGATGATCCCCTTCGCGCCGGCGGCCACGAACGCGTCCAGGGCCACCGGGTTCATGTTCGCGTAGCCGTACACGATGTCCACCTGCGGCAGCGCCGTCAGTGCGCTCACGTCGAACTCCGTCTCGACCGTGTGCCGGCGCAGCGGCTGGCGATAGAAGAAGGGTTTGCTGCCCTGGATGTAGCCCAGCATGCCCAGTTCCGGGGTGCGGAAGGCGTCCAGCGTCGAGGTGTTGGACTTGGTGACTTCGCGCGCCGCATGGATCTGGTCGTTCAGCGCCACCAGCACGCCCTTGCCAACCGCCTCCGGTGAGCCGGCCAGCAGCACCGCGTTGTACAGGTTGATCGGCCCATCGGCCGACAGTGCCGTGGACGGGCGCATGGCGCCCACCAGCACCACCGGCTTTTTGCTCTTGACGGTCAGGTCGAGAAAATAGGCCGTCTCTTCCAGCGTGTCGGTGCCGTGGGTGATGACGATGCCGTCCACGTTCGGCTGCGCGAGCAGGGCGTTGACGCGCTTGGCCAGCGTCAGCCAGTGCTCGTTGCCCATGTTTTCGCTGGCGATCTGGAACACCTGTTCGCCGCTCACGTTGGCGACCTTGGCCAATTCCGGAACGGCGGCGATGAGCTTCTGCACGCCCACCGTGGCGGCCGTGTAGCCGATCGTCGTGGTGCTGGTGGCGCCGGTGCCGGCGATGGTGCCGCCGGTGGCGAGAATGGTCACGTTGGGCAGGCGGGGGGCGGCGGTCTGGGCCTGCACGCCGGCGGCCAGCATCAGCCAGAGGGCGAACAGGGCCAGCGCCGGCCGGGCGTTCATTGAAAGCATGGGTGTCCTTCGCTTGAAAACGGAGAGAATGAAGAGAATGAAGAAATTAAGGAAGTGCAGCGCGCGCGAGGTCGCGCTGTTCCGGCACGGGGTCGGTCAGTTCGCCTTCCCACTTCGCCACCACGGCGGTGGCGACGCCATTGCCGATCACGTTGGTGGCCGAGCGGGCCATGTCGAGGAAGTGGTCGATCCCCAGCAGCAGCACCATGCCCGCCTCCGGGATGTTGAAGGTGGCGAGCGTCGCGGCGATCACCACCAGCGAGGCGCGCGGCACCCCGGCCATGCCTTTTGAGGTGAGCATCAGCACCAGCATCATGGTCAGCTGGGTGCCGAGCGACAGCTCGATGCCGTAGGCCTGGGCGATGAACAGCGTGGCGAAGGTGCAGTACATCATCGAGCCGTCCAGGTTGAACGAGTACCCGATCGGCAGCACGAAGGCGGCGATGCGGTTGCGCACGCCGATGCGCTCCAAGCCTTCCAGCGTCTTCGGGAACGCCGCTTCCGACGAGGCGGTGGAAAACGCCAGCAGGGCAGGGCCGCGCAGTTCGCGCATCAGCGCAAACACGCGCTGGCGCAGGAAGATGAAGCCGGCGAGGATCAGCACACCCCACAGCAGCACGATGCCGAGGTAGAACTCGCCCATGAAGACGCCATAGGTGGTTAGCACCCCCAGGCCGCTCTTGGCGATCACGCCCGTCACGGCCGCGAACACGGCCACGGGCGCGAAGTTCATCACGTAGCCGGTGAGCTTCAACATGACGTGGGCCACGCCGTCGACTACGGCGATCATCGGTTCGGCGCGGTGCCCGACGGCGGCGGCGGCCGTGCCGAAGAAGATCGAGAACACCACGATCTGCAGGATCTCGTTCTTGGCCATGCCGTCGACAATCGAGATCGGCACCAGGTGGGTGACGAAATCCTTCAGCGACAGCGAGGAGGTGGCCAGATTGGCGGGCGGCGCGGCGGCCTGCAGGGCGGCGGCCATGCCGTCGCCGGGGCGGAACAGGTTGACCAGCACCAGCCCGAGCAGCAGCGAGACCAGCGAGGCGCTGATGAACCAGGCCATCGCCTTGGCGCCGATCCGCCCCACATCCTTGGCGTCGCCCATCTTGGCGATGCCGACCACCAGCGTGGAAAAGACCAGCGGCGCGATGATCATCTTGATCAGGCGGAGGAACAGGGTGGTGATGAGCCCGAGGTACTCTGCGAAGCTGGCCGGGTCGGCCAGCAGGGTATTGGCCAGGTAGCCGGCGACAACGCCCAGCGCCAGGCCGATCAGGATGTAGGTGGTCAGACCGATGCGCTTTTCCATTGCGGTTCCTAAAGTAGCTGTCGATTCGTGGTCGAGGCGGACAACGAGGTGTCCGGTGCGTCCCATGGTGCAAAATACGGTAAATTCTGCGCGTGGACGAGCCGTCAATGTATGCATTTTTTGGCAAGTTTCGGCAGTATCCTTGGCGACCTGAAGGCTGTCAAGCACACACGCCAGAGCGAGCCGCAGCCATCAAAACCCCATGATCGAACTCCAGAACGTCAGCAAATACTTCGGCACATTCAAGGTGCTCGACCGTTGCACCACCCAGGTGGGCAAGGGCGAAGTGGTGGTCGTGTGCGGGCCGTCGGGCTCGGGCAAGTCCACCCTGATCAAGACCATCAACGGCCTGGAACCGTACCAGGAAGGCCAGGTGCGCGTCGATGGCGTCGCGCTGGGCGCGCCCGGCACCCGCCTGCCGGCCCTGCGCGCGCGCATCGGCATGGTGTTCCAGAACTTCGAGCTGTTCCCGCACCTGTCCGTGCGCGAGAACCTGCTGCTGGCCCAGGTCAAGGTGCTGCGCCGCGGCCGTGAGGAAGCCACCGCGCGCGGCCTGGCCTACCTCGACCGCGTGGGCCTGCTGTCCCAGCAGGACAAATACCCCAGCGAGCTCTCGGGCGGCCAGCAGCAGCGCGTGGCGATTGCCCGTGCGCTGGCCATGGACCCGGTGGTCATGCTGTTCGACGAGCCCACCTCCGCGCTCGACCCGGAAGCCATCAGCGACGTGCTGGACGTGATGGTGGACCTGGCCGGCGACGGCATGACCATGATGGTGGTCACGCACGAGATGGGCTTTGCCCGCAAGGTGGCCGACCGCATCGTGTTCATGGACGGCGGGCGCATCGCCGAAGACCGTCCGGCCGAGGCCTTCTTTGCCGGCCCGCAGGCGCCGCGCGCGCGCGAATTCCTGGCCAAGATCCTCCACTAGCGGCCTTTGGAACCGGTTTCGTTCCAGCCAGGGCGGGTAAAATAGCGGGATTCGTTTTTCCGAGAGCCGTCATGTCCACCACCGAAACGCCCCCAGCAGTGCTTGAGCAACTGACCATCACCCGGCCCGACGACTGGCACCTGCACCTGCGCGACGGCGCGGCGCTGGCCAGCGTGCTGCCGCACAGCGCGCGCCAGTTCGCCCGCGCCATCGTGATGCCCAACCTGAAGCCGCCCGTGACCACCACCGCGCAGGCGCAGGCCTACCGCGAGCGCATCCTGGCCGCGCTGCCCGCCGGGATGCGCTTCGAGCCGCTGATGACGCTCTACCTGACCGACAACACCGACCCGGACGAGATCCGGCGCGCCGCCGACAGCGCGTTTGTCCACGCCGTCAAGCTCTACCCGGCAGGGGCCACCACCAATTCGGACGCCGGCGTCACCGACATCACCAAGTGCTACAAGACGCTGGAAGCGATGCAGGAAGTGGGCATGCCGTTCCTGATGCATGGCGAAGTGACCGACCAGGACATCGACCTGTTCGACCGCGAAGCCGTCTTCATCGAACGCGTGATGCGCCCGCTGCGCAAGAGCTTCCCCGAACTGAAGATGGTGTTCGAGCACATCACCACCAAGGACGCCGCCCAGTACGTGGCCGAAGCCGAAGGCCCGATCGCCGCCACCATCACGGCTCACCACCTGCTCTACAACCGCAACGACATCTTCAAGGGCGGCATCCGTCCGCACTACTACTGCCTGCCGGTGCTGAAGCGCGAAGAGCATCGCCTGGCGCTGGTCACGGCCGCCACCAGTGGCGACGAGCGCTTCTTCCTCGGCACCGATTCGGCCCCGCACGCCGTGGGCGCCAAGGAAACCAGCTGCGGCTGCGCCGGCTGCTACACCGCCCTGCACGCGATGGAGATGTACGCCGAAGCGTTCGAACGCGCGGGCGCCCTCGACAAGCTGGAAGCCTTCGCCAGCTTCTACGGCCCGGACTTCTACGACCTGCCGCGCAACACCGACACCGTCACGCTCAAGCGCGAAGCCTGGACCCTGCCGCAAACGGTCCCGCTGGGCGAAGCCAGCCTGGTCCCCCTGAACGGCGGCGAACAGGTCAACTGGAAGCTGCTGTAAGCGGCATGCTCGATGCGATCGACTGGGCGCGGCCGTGGCTGGACTCGGTGCGCCCGGCCTATGCCAGGCTTGACCTGGGCCTCGATCGTACCGAAGGCATCATCCCCGCCCTCAACGCAAGGGCACGCACGCTGGCGCTGACCAACCATGGCGGCCTGCTGCTGCGCTTCGTGCCCCAGGCCGAGCTGCCCGAAGGGCGCGCCTATGAAGAATTCATCGGCGCCACCGGCTGCGTGCCCACGCGCGAGAACCTGCATGACTTCTTCAATGCCCTGGTGTGGCTCACCTTCCCGCGCATCAAACGCGAACTGAACGCCCTGCAGGCCGCGCAGATCGCCATGGCCGGCGTGGGCAAGTCGCGCGGACCGGCGCGCGACGCCGCCACCCTGTTCGATGAGAACTGCGCGCTGCTGGTCGTGCAGGACGACGTCCACGGCCACGCGCTGGTGGACGCCCTGCGCGCGCACCGCTGGGTCGAGGGCCTGTTCGAACGGCGCGCGCAGTTCGGCCTTGGGGCCGAGGTCTGGCTGTTCGGCCACGCGCTGATGGAAAAGCTCACCGCCCCGCGCAAGGCCATCACCGCCCACACCCGGGTCGTGCTGGCGGGCGTCGATTACTTCCAGCTGGACGGGGAGTCCCGGCGCGCATGGATCGACGCGCACGTGGCGGCGCAGATCGCCGAGCATGGATTGGATACTTCCTGCTTTACGCCGCTGCAGGCGCTGGGCGTGCCAGGCTGGTGGGAAGGGCAGGACAAGGCGTTTTACGAAGACACGAGTGTGTTCCGGCCCAAGCGGGTCAATCAGAAGGAGAAGCTATGACGAAGGATGTAAGGTGGGGCGTGCTGGGCACAGGCGGCATCGCCCATGCGTTTGCGACGGCGCTGATGGAAACGCCCGGTGCGGTCCTGGCCGCGGTGGGTTCGCGCAGCGTGGAAAGCGCGGAAAAGTTCGGGCGCGAATTCGGTTCGCCCAAGGCCTACGGCTCGTACCAGGCCCTGTGCGACGCCAACGACGTGGACATCATCTACATCGGCACGCCGCACCCCATGCATGCCGAGAATACGATGATGGCGCTGAACGCCGGCAAAGCCGTCCTGTGCGAGAAGCCCTTCACCATGAACCGGCGCGAGGCCGAACAGGTGGTGGCGCTGGCGCGCGCGAAGAAGCTGTTTTTGATGGAAGCCATGTGGACGCGCTACATGCCGGCGCTGGCGGAATTGAAGCGCATCGTGGCGTCGGGCGAAATCGGCCCGGTGCGCCAGCTGCATGCGGACTTCGGCTTTCATGCGCCCACCGATCCGAACCACCGCGTGAACAACCGCGAACTGGGCGGTGGCGCGCTGCTGGACCTGGGCATCTATCCGCTGTCGATCGCCTGCGCCATCCTCGGCCCGGTCAAGGCCGTGCAGGCACTGGCCGAGATGAGCGATACGGGCGTCGATGCCCAGACCGGCTTCACCCTGCTGCACGAAGGCGGCGGGCTGTCGATCTGCAGCTGCTCCCTGCTGGCCAAGACGCCGGATGAACTGACGGTCTCGGGACCGCTGGGCCGCGTGCGCATGGATGCGATGTTCCATCGTTCGCCATCGCTGACGGTCACCCTGGCCGACGGCACATCGCGCGTGGTGCCTACGTCATGGCTGGGCAACGGCTACGTGCACGAAGCGATCGAAGCTTCCCGCTGCGTGCGTGAAGGCTTGCTCGAGAGCCCGGGCATGACGCTGGACGAAACCTTGGCGCTGATGGGCATGCTCGATACGATCCGTGGACAGATCGGCTTGCAGTATCCCGCCGACGCGTAAGCTTTTAGCGCCGTTCTGTTAGCGCTAACTGGGGGGCGGCGAGCGGCGACGTCCACCGCATCGGCCGCCGGGCCAGCTCACGTGCAACCCTCCAGCCTAGCCAGCTAAAGTTGCAGGGACAACAAAATTGTAATTAAGTCACTAAAATACAACACTGCCAGGTGCGCGTCTGTCCGCCCCCGATCCCCTCATGTAGCATCGTTCGCGCACGGCGTTATCCGCGCCGTGTGCTTCCTCCCTTCCTCCACAAGAAAAGCGAGAGCCCATGAGTCGATCCAGTCCAGTGCGGGGCGCGGCACGCGTCCATGCAGTCCCTTCCGTCCGTCCCACCCTGCTGGCCGCAGCCCTGATGTCCGTGTGTGGCCTGCCTCACGCCCAGCAAGCCGCCGCGCCAACCGGCCAGCCCGGCGCCGATACACCGGCCTCCGTCGTCATCTTGGGTTCCCGCTCCACCGCCAAGACCGCGCTGGAGACTGCCGCCCCGGTTGACCTCATCAACGTCAAGGACATGCAGAACGCCGGCCCGCTGGAAGTGGGCAAGCTGCTGCAAACGCTGGACCCCTCGTTCAACTTCTCATCGACCTTCATCAGCGACGGCACCGACATCATCCGGCCCGCCACCTTGCGCAGCCTGGGACCGGACCAGTTGCTGGTGCTGGTGAACGGCAAGCGCCGCCACCAGCAAGCGCTGGTCAATGTGCAGCAGACCATCGGGCGCGGCTCGGCCGGCACCGACATCAACGCGATTCCCCTGTCCGCCATCCATCACATCGAAGTGCTGCGCGACGGCGCCGCCGCCCAGTACGGGTCGGATGCAATCGCCGGTGTGATCAACATCGTGCTCAAGTCCCAGACTGGCGAAACCCAGATCAGCAGCACGGTCGGCACCACCGCCGAAGGCGACGGCGACCTCATTTCGGCCAGCGCCAACCGCGGCTTCGCCCTCGGGAACGGCGGCTATTTGAACCTCTCGGTGGAAGGCCGCCGGCGCGGCGAAACCAACCGCGCCGGCCCGGACACGCTGCGTGTCGATCCTCCGCGCGTGACCCAGCGCATCGGCGACAGCCTGGCCAAGGACGCCTACTTCTGGTGGAACGCCGCGCTGCCGGTTACCCAGGGCAGCGAGTTCTACGCCTTTGGCGGGGTATCGAAGCGCACCGGCGACTCGGGCGGCTTCTACCGCTCCGCCGGGGACGGGCGCACCGTGCCCGCCCTGTATCCGAACGGATTCCTGCCCAATATCGTCACCACCGTGAAGGACGCATCGGTGGCGTTCGGCTACCGGCGCGACCTGGGCGGCGACTGGAAGCTCGACGCCAGCATCAACCACGGGCGCAGCGAACTCGGTTTCCATGAACGGAACACCGTCAACGTCAGCTACTGGTACGAACCCAAGCCGGGCGGCGGCCTGTATCTGGAGTCGCCCGTGGAAGCCGACACCGGCAAGCTCAAATTCGACCAGACCACCTTCAACCTGGACGTCAACGGGCCCGTTGACATCGGCGGGCGCAAGATCGCGCTGGCGGGCGGCTTCGAGTACCGGCGCGAAAACTATGCCATCGACGCCGGGGACCCGGTGTCCTACCAGTATGGCCGCACCAACAATCCGGCCATCGTGATCCGCGACCAGAACGGCGGCATCGCCGCTTCCGGCACCCAGGGCTTCCCCGGCTACACGCCCGGCACGGCCGTGGACGACGGGCGCCACAACATCGCGCTGTATGTCGAGGCCGAGCACCAGGTGACCGAGCAGTTCCTGGTCCAGGGTGCGCTGCGCTACGAAAAATACAGCGACTTCGGCGCCACCACCAACGGCAAACTCAGCCTGCGCTACGATCCGTCCGCGCAGCTCGGCCTGCGCGCCACGCTGTCGACGGGCTTTCGCGCGCCGGGCGTGCAGCAGAAGTTCTACAGCTCCGTGTCGACCAACCTGAATTCGGCCGGCGTGCTCACCGAAACCCTGACCGCGCGCGAAGGCAGCGCCGTCACGCGGGCATTCGGCATCGCCCCGCTGAAGGAAGAGACCTCGAAGAACGCCAGCATCGGCGTGGTGCTGCGGCCCGCCAAAAACTTCTCGGTCACGGCCGACGTGTACCGCATCGACATCGATGACCGCATCGTCTTCTCCAGCAATATCGCCCCCGAGAGCGGCCCGTGCGCCACGGCGGCCGCCTGCCCCATCAAGGCCATCCTTGATCCGCTCAAGGTGGGGCAGGCGCAGTTCTTCACCAATGCCATCGACACCCGCACGCACGGCATCGACGTGGTGGCGGAACACACCCTGCGCCTGCCCGCGTCCACCCTGGTGCTGTCCGGCCAGCTGGGATTCAATCGCACGCAAGTGAAGGCGCGCCACTCGCAGTCGCCCGTGCTGACGGGCACCCAGCTGTTCGACGACGCGCAGGTCACGCTGATCGAACACGGCCAGCCGCGCAAGCACCACGTGATCGCCGCCGACTACACGGCCGGGCCGTGGAACGTCACCACGCGCGCCAACTACTACGGCGAAGTGCAGGGCCAGGGCTTCACCGCGCCGTTCATCCAGACCTGGGACGCCAGGTGGCTGGTGGACCTGTCGCTGCGCTATGCGCTGCGGCGCGGGCTGTCGGTGTCGGTGGGTGCGAACAACCTGTTCGATACCTATCCGAGCGAATGGGACCCGGTGCGCGCGGCGCCCTTCCCGCAGCTGGGTTTTACGCGCTGCTGGGAGACATGCCCGATCGGGGTGAATGGACGGCAGATGTATGCGCGAGTGGATTGGACGTTTTAGGGCTATTTGCGTACACCTTTGTCCTAAAAACCGTCATTCTGGCGTAGGCCAGAATCCAGAGCGCGTTCAGTCAGTGGCACGGTTCCACTCTGAGCACACCTGCTATGGATTCTGGCCTTCGCCAGAATGACGGTTTAGAGGGTGCGGGTTTGAATAGCGGCCATCGGTATGCTGGGCTAAGAGCCCCCCGAGTAGCGCTACTCGCTCAACCACTTCTCGATGCTCGCATCCCCAGGCGGATCGGCAAACACCTGCGCAATCGTCATGTGACGCTGGTCGAGCAGATACGCCACGCGCAGGTGAAAGCCCCGATACAGCCCGCTCCTGCGCACATCCATCTCGGGGCGCCCGGCCAGGTACAGCGCGCGGTTGGTGGCGAAGTCGAAGTCGCCCGCCTTGGCGACATAGTCCGGATACCCTTCCCCCAGCCATTGGGGCGTCACCACCGCGGTCCATGGCCCGAAGCGCCGGAACACGTCCGCGTGGGTGACCTCATGCGCCAGGAAGTACGACAGCGGGCGCTGCGCCGCGTCGGCAATCGGACCCGCCCCGGGCGGATGGATCCGATTGGCCGGGATGTCGGACGGCCGCACGAAAATATAGTTGGTCAGGGCGTGCGTCGTGGCGCCCACCTTGGTGCTGAAGTTGCCGCTGTAGAGCCACAAGCGCCACGGCGCATTGCAGAAGAAGATCGTGTTCTGGACCCGGCTATCGTGGATGGCCGAGGTTTTGAGGCGGCGGTCGGTATCGTCCAGCACTTGCGCGATCTGGGGCGCAATCGGCTCGTCCGAGTAGATCTCGTAGTTCCGGTAGCTCACGCGGTACTCGAACATCGGTTTCGGGAACGCCACCACGATGGCGTAGACAAGGATCAGGAACGTGAATGCGGCGATCAATCGCAGGACCGGCTTGAATGCGCGGCGTGTGCTTGTTTGTCCGGTCATCTTCCCTACGCTTTCAAGAACTCTTCGCGCCCGCCCAGCCAGCGCGCCAGGTGCGCGTCCACGATCTCGTCCATCGCGTCATGGATCAGGTGGTGCGCCACATCCCGTGCCTGTTCCACCAGCCACTGGTCGGTCTCCAGGTCCGCAAAGCGCAGCATGGCCTGGCCCGACTGGCGCGCACCCAAAAACTCCCCGGGACCGCGAATCTCCAGGTCGCGCCGGGCGATCTCGAAGCCGTCGGTCGTCTCGCGCATCGTCATCAGGCGCTGCTTGGCCACCTGGCCCAGGGGGCTCTGGTACAGCAGCAGGCACACGCTGGCGGCCGAGCCACGGCCCACGCGTCCGCGCAGCTGGTGCAGTTGCGACAGGCCGAAGCGCTCGGCGTGCTCGATCACCATCAGCGAGGCGTTCGGGACGTCCACCCCGACCTCGATCACGGTGGTGGCCACCAGCACATGCACCTGGCCGGCCGTGAAGGCATCCATGACTTCCTGCTTCTCCGCCGGCTTCATGCGGCCGTGCACCAGCCCCACCTGCAGGTCCGGCAGGGCTTCGGCCAGCATCATGTGGGTGTCGGTCGCGGTTTGCAGCTGCAGCGCTTCGGATTCCTCGATCAGCGGGCAGACCCAGTACACCTGGCGCCCTTCCAGCGCGGCCGCGTGCACACGTTCGATGACTTCGTCGCGCCGCATCTGGTCGATGGCGCGGGTGACGATCGGGCTGCGGCCCGGCGGCAGTTCGTCGATGATCGATACTTCCAGGTCGGCGTAGTAGGTCATCGCCAGGGTGCGCGGAATGGGCGTGGCGGACATCATCAGCTGGTGCGGGGTCTTGCCGTTGCTGCCCTTGTTGCGCAGGGTGAGGCGCTGGCCCACGCCGAAGCGGTGCTGTTCGTCGACGATCACCAGGCCCAGGCGGGCAAAATTGACGTTGTCCTGGATGAGCGCATGCGTGCCGATCACCAGGTGCGCTTCGCCCGATTCCACCAGTTCGGTGGCGGCCAGCTTGTCCTTCTTTTTCAGGCTGCCCGTCAGCCATGCCACCTTCACGCCCAGCGGCTCCATCCACGAGGCGATCTTGCGGAAGTGCTGCTCGGCCAGGATCTCGGTGGGCGCCATGAGCGCGGCCTGGTAGCCGCTGTCGATGGCCTGGGCGGCGGCCAGGGCCGACACCACCGTCTTGCCGCTGCCGACGTCGCCCTGCAGCAGACGCTGCATGGGATACGGGTTGCGCAGGTCGGCGCGGATTTCGTTCAGCACGCGCTGCTGCGCGCCCGTCAGCTTGAACGGCAGCTGGGCGAGGAAGGCGTCCGACAGCGCGCCCACGGCCTTGAGCACGGGCGCACCCTTGACGCGGCGGGCTTTCTGCGCGCGCTTCAAGGACAGCTGCTGGGCCAGCAGTTCGTCGAACTTCATGCGCACCCAGGCCGGATGGGAGCGGTCGAGCAGGGCGTTCGGATCGATCTCCTGGGGCGGGGAATGCAGCAGGCGCACGGCCGGTTCGAAATCGGCCAGGCGCATGCGCGCCACCAGGGCCTGCGGCAGCGTGTCGCGCCAGTCGACTCTTTTCATGGCCTCGCCAATCGCGCGCCGCAGCACCGTTTGCGACAGGCCTTCGCCGGACGGGTACACCGGCGTGAGCGAGGTGGGCAGCGGGGCGCCCTCGTTGATGACCTTGTAGGCCGGGTGCACCATCTCCGCCCCAAAAAAGCCATGCTTGAGCTCTCCGCGCGCCCGCACGCGGGTGCCTTCGGACAGCTGCGACACCTGGCTGCCGTAGAAGTTCATGAAGCGCAGCTGCAGGTCGCCGCTGTCGTCGGCGATCGACACCAGCAGCTGGCGCCGCGGCTTGTAGGTGATCTCGTTCTTGGTCACCACGCCTTCGACCTGCGACACGTGGCCGCCGCGCAGGCAGGCTTCGCGGATCGTCACCACCTGGGTCTCGTCCTCGTAGCGCATCGGCAGGTGCAGCACCAGGTCCATGTCCGAGCGCAGGCCGAGCTTGGCCAGCTTGCTTTCGATGGACTTGGGCGGACTCTTCGGTTTCGGTGAGGGCATGTTTGCGGCGGTCAGATGCGTGCGGGGTTAAAATAGAGGGTTGCCCGGCACGCGTTGCGCATATTGTAAGGCGCACGCCCCTGATTTTTCCATGTTTTCCAAGCTCACCATGTACTCGCTTTCCGATTTCGATTTCGACCTGCCGCCCGAACGCATCGCGCAAGTGCCGCTGCCGGACCGCAGCGCCTCGCGCCTGCTTCATCTGGACGGCGCCCAGATCGCCGACCGCCAGTTCGCCGACATTGTCGAGCTGCTCACCCCGGGCGACCTGCTGGTGATGAACGACACCCGCGTGCTCAAGGCGCGCTTTTTCGGCGTGAAGGAAACCGGCGGCGCGGTCGAGGTGCTGGTCGAGCGCGTGCTCGATACGCGCACCGTGCTGGCGCAGGTGCGCGCGTCCAAGTCGCCCAAGCCGGGCAACCGCATCCGCCTGGCCGATGCCTTCGACGTGGTCACGGGCGAGCGCGCCGGCGATCGCGGCAGCGGCGATGACGACGTTGAGCAGCACGAGCGCCTCGACCGGCATGGGCTCGTCGAGCAGACGAGCCATGACAGACGCGTCGGGTCCTCGCAGGCTGTCGCGCACGACGGCCACCGCCGTGAGCCCGCACGCGGCTGCGAACGCATGCCAGCGCCAGCGCGACCGCCAGTGCGCCAGCAGCGAGCCGCCCACCAGCAGGGCGGCCGAGGAG
>JBKHWY010000039.1:0-15916 GCA_046566285.1 Gammaproteobacteria bacterium
GAAACGGCGCCGTTCCTGGCCGATACCCGCTACCTGCTGATCGCCGTGGTGGCCCCGGCCGGCGCGCCCCTGTTCCGCTGGCAGGAACCGGCCCACCTGATCAATTTCGCCGCCGAGCGCAGCGCCGCGCTGACGCAGTGGCGCACCCAGGCCGAGCCGACTGTCTCGCGCCTGCTGCCTGGTTGCGGTGTGGAACTCCTGATGCCGGAAGCCTATTATGTGGCCTGCCGCGAAGCGGACAAGCAGATCCGTCCGGTCTCGATCCGCGCCGCCGTGCATTACCTCACCAACACGCTGGCCATCGAAGCGTCCGACCTGCGCGCCGTGATCGCCGGCTTTGCGGAAGAATCGGCCGACGGCCAGGTGGACGAATACCGCGTGGCGTTCACCATGCGCCAGACCAGCGAAGTGATCTACGGCATCGTGTGGCCGCTGTACGGGCAGGAAGACGAGGATGGCACGCCGGTGGAAGGGTATATCGGCGCCGGCATTCCAGGTGGGGGCGAGCAGCGTACACCGCTGGAAGAAATCGTGGGCTTCCTCAACGAAGCGGGCATCACCCACATCAAGCGCCACAACGAGCGTTTCGTGGCCGAATATTGCGACGATTGCGGCGCGCCACTGTTTGCCGATCCGACAGGCGAACTGGTGCACGCGGAGATGCCGGAAGACGCCCCGGCCGGCAACGAGCACTTCCATTGATGCCAAGGGCCGCCTTGCGCGGCCCGGCTGCTACCAGCTGGAAAAAGGGTGCTTGATCAGGCTGGAGTTGTAGTAGCGCGCGTCGTGCGTGACTTCCTCACCGATCCAATCCGGCTTGTCGAACGCCTCGTCCTCCGCGCCCAGCTCGATCTCGGCGAAGGCCAGCCCGGCATTGGCGCCCAGGAATTCGTCGACTTCCCACACGTGGCCGGCGAACTCGATGCGCCGCCGATATTTTTCAATCAGCGGCTGCTCGCACAGCCCGTCCAGCAACTCGGCCGCGTCCGCCAGCGGAATCGGATACTCCCATTCCCCGCGCGTGGCGCCGCTGCTGCGTCCCTTGATCGTGAGCATCGCGCCCTCGCCTTCGATGCGCACGCGCACCACCCTGTCCGCCTGCGAGGACAGATAGCCCTGGCGCAGCAGCACGGGCTGCCCCAGCTGGCGCCAGCCATCGCCCTTGAGCAGGAACTTGCGTTCGATTTCCACGCCCATGGCTTAGTCCAGTGTGTGCAGGATCGGTTGCAGGATGGCCGCGCCCAGCGCCCGGCTGCGCGCACCATTCCAGCCGGTGTGCGGATCGGGCAGGTCGGCATTGTCCTTGAATGGCATTTCCAGGGTCAGCGACAGGCAGCCGAAGGTGTGGCCGATGTACTTCGAGGCCAGGGTCAGCACGTCCGCGCTGTACTTGCTGGCAGGATAACCATGCACGTTCTGGAAATCCGGGCTGGCCGCCATGTAGCGCTCGACAAACGCTTTCTGCAGCGCCTGCTGTTCAGGCGTGAAGCTGTCCAGCATCTCGTTGCCGGCGACGAAGTTGTACGGTTTTTCCTCGTCGCCATGGATGTCAAAAAACATGTCGCAGCCGACTTCGTGGATCTTGGTTTTCACGCACAGCACTTCCGGGCTGCGTTCAAGGGTGGGGGTCATCCATTCCCGGTTGAGGTTGGCGCCGGCCGCATTGGTGCGCAAGTTGCCACGGAATGCGCCGTCCGGATTCATGTTCGGCACGATGTAAAAGGCGGCGCGCTGCAGCAGCCGGGTCGCGATCGGGTTGCTGCTGTCGAGCAGCGCATCCAGCAAGCCTTCGATGAACCATTCGGCCATGGTTTCGCCCGGGTGCTGGCGGGCGATGAACCAGATCTTCTTCTCGACGCCGGGATTGCCCACCACCACCAGGTTCATGTCGCGCCCTTCCACCGAACTGCCGATGTCGAGCACGCGGGCGATCGGGTTGTCCGCCACTTCGCCCAGCAGGCGCAGGTGGCGCTCCCATGAATAGGGTTCGAAATAGGCGTAGTACACGCTGTCGAGTTCGGGCGTGTGCCGCACGGTCATCACCTGGCCATCGAAGCTGGTGGGCACGCGGAACCAGTTTTCCGTGTCGTAGCTGGCCGCCACCTGGTAGCCGTGAAAGCCGGCCGGATAGGTGGCCTGGCCGGCATTGACGAAGCGCAGCGTGCACGCCTGCCCGCGCGCTCCCTGCAGGCGGAAGTGGAACCACTGGTGAATGTCGGCGTGCGAATCCTTGCGCAGCTTCAGGTCGATCTGGTGCGCCTCGTCGGCGCGCACCACCTCGATGGCGCCGGAATCGAATTGCTGGCTGATTTTGATGGGCATGGTCGAAAAGGTGGAAGCGGGCTTACACGCCCACGTCAATGAGGTCGCTACGATAGGCCAGCATCAACTGGCGCATCAGCTCGATATTTTGTGGGCTCAGGATCAGCGTCATGTCCGGCGTGGTGTCCAGCCGCATGGTCATGCGCAAACCTTCCTTGGAGAGCATGCAATTGACGCTCAGCACGCGCGGAACAGCGGGTGACCAATCCTCCTGGGTAATGGCCGGCATGCCCGACGGCGGGGCGCTCAATGGCTGCTGGGTGGGCGGCACATGCTTGAGCAGCCAGAACACGATTCCAGCCGGGAACATGACGAGGCAGTCTCGTGCCGACTTGCAGGCGAATTTGGCAAGTAACAGATTGCCAACACGATCACAATGCATGTGCATCGAGCGGACTTCGCGGACAACGGCAGGTTTCACGACGGCTTCCTATGAAGAAGAATGGCGCGTCGATT
This sequence comes from Gammaproteobacteria bacterium, assembly GCA_046566285.1. Taxonomy (GTDB): domain Bacteria; phylum Pseudomonadota; class Gammaproteobacteria; order Burkholderiales; family Burkholderiaceae_D; genus Telluria_A. Next base: position 2,779 of record JBKHWY010000039.1, read on the forward strand.
CTACCGCAACCGCAAGGCGCGGGGGCGCAGCCCACACGGGCAGGGCTCATCCCTGCCCGTGTGGGCGCGTGCGACCGGACGCCCAGGCGCCCGGCGGGTTCATCTGAAGTAGGCGATCAAGCTGGATCAGCGCTTGCCACCTTGCTTGCTGCCGCTGCCCGAACCGGACTGGCGGTTGCCATGGCTCATGCTGCCGGCACGGCGTGCCTCTTCCGAGGTGAATTCATGCGCGGTACCCTTCTCGTGCGCGGCCTTGCCGCCTTCGCTGGCAATGGCGCGCTGGCGTTCCGGGTCCATCGATGCAAACCCGCGGTTGCTGGTCCCGCTTTGCTTGTTGCCGCCCTGTTTGTTACCGCCTTGCTTGTTGCCCTGGTTTCCTGTGGCCATGGTCATCTCCTTGAATGTCAGCCTCACTTCAAACCCCGTCGGTCCCACTCGTCCTGTCTGCAGGCAGTCCCGGCTGCAATCCGGGAAAGCGACAGGTGAACAAGAAGATCCATGTTAGCAGCGCCATATGGCTCGGCTATAGGACGCCGCCAGAGCCGGATGTAGGACTGAGACTGACATCATTGCTGATAGCTATCATTTGTACGAGGATGGCCGCCAGTCCTACACCCGCACGCTCCAGCTTCCGATGATGGCAAGCAGCTTTGTTGGCAAGATGACGGGGTTGGCAACGCCACAGCGGGCGTAGTTCGCAGCATGGGACTTTTGCTGTACAGGACTGGACAGTCAGCTGTCCCTCCTCCGCGTCGCGTTGCCGGTCCATCCAAAAAGCGCGCTAACAAGCGAGCACGAACGCACGAAAGGAACGACCATGGACTCCAACCAGCGCAGCCAGGCCAATAATCAATCCAGCAACGGCGGCAACGAAAAGTCGGTCAACTCCACCCGCGGCGGGCTGACCGAAAAGGACAACATCAATCCGGAAGTGCAGCGTTCCGGCACCCTGCACAGCGACACCCCGGTGCACCAGCAGAGCAGCGGCTCCGGCTCCCAGATGGGTGCGCAGGAAAGCACCGACCGTACGGCTTCCCAGACCGGCAACCGCCAGGAGGTCGGCCCGGGCGTGCACCAGTCCAACGACGCGGCGGGCGGCTATCCGCGCAGCCCCGGCGTGACGCCCCAGGAGCCCACCCGCAACCTGCAGAAGGACGGGCCCGGCGTGCACCAGTCGAACGATGCGGCGGGTGGCTACCCGCGCAGCCCCGGCGGTGCCAACAAACTGTCGGGCTCGGAAAAGATGGACGACGACACGGGATTCTCGCGCGGCCCCGGCGGCTGACCCACGTTGCGGGACCGGGACTACTGGCGTAAGTTCCCGGCCGCGCCCATCATCTGCTTGAGCTGGCGCACAAACTGCTCAAGCACGTCCCACGCGGCGTGCGGTCCAAGCTGTCATGACCGCACACGATACAGCCCAGGCAGCCCAAGCCGCCCCTCCAGGCCTCATGCATGGCCTGAAGACCATCCTGTCCGGATTCGCCGGCCGGGTGCTGGCGGCCGTGCTCTGCCTCATCGTCGCCAAGGTCGCCACCGTCGCGGTGCCCCTGCTGCTCAAGCGCATCATCGATGTGTTCGCCCAGCCGGCCGCTTTGCCGGCGCTGCCGGTCGTGCTGTTGGGCGGCTACGCCGTGCTGCGCTTTCTCTCCACCCTCTTCAACGAGCTGCGCGACCTGATCTTCGCGCGCGTGACCTTCCACACCGTGGCGGCGTACGCGCACCGCACCTTCGTGCACCTGCACGCGCTCACCCCGCGCTTTCACGCCAGCCGCCAGATCGGCAGCTTGCTGCCCGACATCGACCGCGGCACCAACGGCATCGCCTTCCTGCTGGGCGTGGCCCTCTTCACCATCGTGCCCACGCTGATCGAGATCGGGCTGGTGCTGGCCATCATGCTGAGCCGCTACAAGGTCGGCTTCGCGCTGATCATCGCCGCCACCTTCCTTGTCTATGCCGGTTTCACCCTGGTCTTCACCAGCCGGCGCGTGATGTACCAGCGCCGCGTGAACAAGCTCGACTCGCACGCCAAGGGCCACCTGGCCGATAGCCTGATCAACTACGACGCCATCAAGTATTTCGCCAACGAAGCGGCCGAGGCGCAGCGCTTTCGCGCCGTGATGAACGATTGGGAACGGGCCGGCATGGGCAACCAGCGCGCGCTGTTCACCCTGCACGTGGGCCAGAGCGCCATCATCGGCGTGGGCGTGGCGGCCATCATGCTGCTGGCCGGCCAGGCCGTCTGGCGCGGCGCCATGAGCGTGGGCGACTTGGTGCTGATCAACGCCTACGCGCTGCAAGTCTGCCTGCCCCTGAATGCGCTCGGCTTCGTGTACCGCGAAGCGCGCGACGCCCTGGTCAATACCGAGCGCCTGATGCAGCTGCTGCGCGAGCGCTCCGACATTCCGGACGAACCCGGCATGGCGCGCCTGCACGCGCGCGACGGCGAGGTGCGCTTCGAGCACGTGAGCTTTCACTACGACCCGGCCCGTCCGATCCTGCGCGACGTGAGCTTTCGCATCCCGCCCGGTCGCACCGTCGCCGTGGTGGGCCGCAGCGGCTCCGGCAAGTCCACGCTGGCGCGCCTGCTGCTGCGCTTTTACGATCCGTCGGGCGGGCGCATCCTGGTCGATGGGCAGGACATCGCCCGGCTCTCGCCCGGCAGCGTGCGCCAGGCCATCGGCGTGGTGCCGCAGGAAACCGCGCTCTTTAACGACACCATCGGCTACAACATCGCCTACGGGCGCCTGGGCGCTACGGGCGCGGAGGTGCTGGGCGCCGCCATGGCCGCGCACCTGCACGAGTCCATCGAGGCCATGGCGCAAGGCTACGACACGCCGGTGGGCGAGCGCGGCGTGGCGCTTTCGGGTGGCGAAAAGCAGCGCATCAGCATCGCGCGCGCCATCCTCAAGAATCCGCCGATCCTGATTTTCGACGAGGCGACGTCGGCCCTTGATGCAGATTCAGAGCACGCCATCGGACAGGAACTGGAGCGTTTATCGCGCAATCGAACGACTTTGATCATCGCGCACCGGCTCACGACCATCGTCGATGCGCATGAAATCCTGGTGATGGACCGCGGCCGCATCGCAGAGCGCGGCACGCATCACGAGCTGCTGCGCAGCAAAGGCTTGTACGCACGCCTGTGGCTGCTGCAACAGCGCATGTCACGGCAAGACCAACTGGAGCGCGAGCCGCAGGCCTAGCCATGCTGGCCGTGCAACAGACACACGGAACCACGCGCACGCACCATCGCACGCACCATCGCACGCACACGAGGACACCATGCAGATCGACGACAAGCACGTGCTGGCCCGCTTCTCCCTCCCGCCCCGCCTGCGCAGGATCGCCCTGATCAGCGAGCACGCCTCGCCGCTGGCCCAGCCCGGCACCATCGATTGCGGCGGACAGAACGTGTATGTCGCCAACCTCGCACGCGAGCTGGCCATGGCCGGCTACCAGGTCGACGTATTCACCCGGCGCGACAGCATCGCCCAGAAGCAGCGCGTGCAATGGCGCGAGAACGTGCGGGTGATCCACGTGCCCGTCGGGCCCGCGCACTTCGTGCCGAAGGAGCAGCTGCTGCCCTACATGGACGAGTTCGCGCGTTTCATGGTGCGCTACATCCGCCGCCACAATCTCGACTACGACATCGTCCACGCCAATTTCTTCATGTCCGGGCTGGTGGCCCAGTACCTCAAGCGCACGCTCGGCCTGCCCTTCGTCATCACCTTCCACGCGCTCGGCCACGTGCGCCGCCGCGCCCAGGGGCAGGCGGATGGCTTCGATCCGGCCCGCCCGCAGCTGGAGTCCAGCGTCATGATGGACGCCGACCGCATCATCGCAGAGTGCCCGCAGGACCGCCACGACATGATTGAGCTGTACGGCGCGCCGGCGGCACGGATCGAGGTCGTGCCCTGCGGGTTCGACCCGCAGGAATTGTGGCCGATCCCGGCGCGCCTGGCGCGCCAGAAGCTGGGCATGGTGCCCGGCCAGTTCATCGTGCTGCAGCTGGGCCGCATCGTGCCGCGCAAGGGCATCGATACCGTCATTCACGGCGTGGCCCTGCTGCGCGCGCAGTACGGCATCGATGCCCAGCTGCTGGTGGTGGGCGGCGAGCCGGCCGGCCAGGCCGATTCGGCCGAGCTGCAGCGCCTGCGTGCGCTGGCGGCGCAATTGCAGCTGGGCGAACACGTGCTGTTCGCCGGCCGCAAGGAGCGTAGCGAGCTGCGCTACTACTACAGCGCCGCCGACGTGTTCGTCACCACGCCGTGGTATGAGCCGTTCGGCATCACGCCGGTCGAGGCCATGGCGTGCGCCCGCCCCGTGATCGGCGCCGACGTGGGCGGCATCAAGCACACCGTCATCGATGGCGAGACCGGCTACCTGGTGCCGCCGCGCGATCCGCAAGCCGTGTGCCAGTGCCTGGCCACCCTGCGCGCCAACCCGGCGCTGGTGCGCCGCATGGGCGACGAAGGCATGCGGCGCGCCTACCAGCAGTACACGTGGCGCTCGATCGCCCAGAGCATCGCCGACATCTATGCCACCGCCGCCCTGGGCGAACACCCCTTGATGAAACTGGCCAACGAATGAGGAAGCGGCCGTGACGGGCCGCCTCTCCCACTGTCTCTCCCTCACTCCACCCTCACCATAGCGAGCGAACGATGCCAGACCGGACCGAACAGATCGATGGGATGCCCCTCGGCTTTCCATACCAGCGCATCCCACCGGCCGCGAGCGCACCGGACGCGGCCGCCGGCGCACTTCCCTTGCACGGGCAGACCGTCCTCATCACGGGCGCCGCCAGCGGCCTGGGCGCGGCCCTGGCACGCCAGCTCGCGGCAGACGGCGCCAACATCGTCGTGGCCGACCTGCAGCGCCTGGCGGCCGAGCGCGTGGCCGCCGCGCTGGCGCGCGAAGGGAGCAGCGCCCACGCCATCGCGCTCGACGTGGGCGACAGCGGCTCGGCCGAGCAGGCGGTGCGGCATACGATCGCCAGCTTCGGCCGCATCGATGTGCTCATCAATAACGCCGGCACCGACGTCACGCTGCCCGTCCAGGAACTCAGCCATGAAGCTTGGCAGCGCGTGATCGCCACCAACCTGAACGGGCCGTTCTACCTGTCCAGGGCGGCGGCGGAAAACATGGCCGCACACGGCGCCGGACACATCATCAACATCGCCTCCACGGCCGCCAAGCGCGCCTGGCCCAACGCCAGCGCCTATCACGCCAGCAAATGGGGCCTGCTGGGCCTGTCGCACGCGCTGCATGCCGAACTGCGCCCGCTCGGCATCAAGGTCACCGCCGTGATCGCGGGCGGCATGCGCACGCCTTTCCTGCTCGACCGTTTCCCGGATCTCGACCCCACCGCGCTGCAAGACCCGCTCGACGTCGCGCGCGCGATCCGCGCCGTGCTCCTGATGCCGCCGGAGAGCGTCATCGCCGAACTCACCGTGCTGCCCATGCGCGAAACTTCCTGGCCCTAGATCATGCGCGCCATCTTCCTCGACAAGGACGGTACGCTGATCGAAGACGTACCGTACAACACCGACCCGCGCCACATCCACCTGTGCAGCGGCGCCGGCGCGGCCCTGCGCCTGCTGGCCGCGCTCGACTATCGCCTCTTCGTCGTCAGCAACCAGGACGGCGTGGCACGCGGCGTGTTTCCCGAAGCCGATCTCGAGCGGGTACGCCGGCGCATCGCCGACCTGCTGTTTCGCGAAGGCGTCCAGCTCGACGGCTTCTATTACTGCCCCCACCATCCGGACGGCACCCTGGCCCGCCACGCGCGCGCCTGCGCCTGCCGCAAGCCTGCGCCGGGCATGCTGCTGCGCGCCGCGCGCGAGCATGGCATCGAACTGTCCGCCTCGTGGATGGTGGGCGACATCCTCAACGATGTGGAAGCGGGCAGCCGCGCGGGCTGCCGCACCCTCCTCATCGACAACGGCAACGAGACCGAATGGCGCCTGGGCACGCACCGGATTCCCACCCACATCGCGGCCGACCTGTACGGCGCGGCCCAAGCCATCGCCCAGGCCGACGAGGTGGCGACATGAAACATCCCGACTGGCAAAGCGCGCGCAAGCTGCTGTGCATCCGGCTCGATTCGCTGGGCGACGTGCTCATGTGCACGCCCGCCATTCGCGCCCTGCGCGAAGGCGCGCACGGGCGCCACATCACCCTGCTCACCTCCCCATCCGCGGCCGCGCTGGCGCCCTATCTCGGCGACATCGACGCCAGCCTCGACTACGCGGCGCCCTGGGTGCGGCATCAGCAGGGCCATCCGCGCCGGGACGGTGGCACTGACGGCGAGCGCATGATCGGCACGCTGGCCGCGCAGCGCTTCGACGCCGCCGTCATCTTCACTTCCTACAGTCAGAGTCCGCTGCCGGCGGCCCTGCTCTGCCTGCAGGCGGGCATTCCCCTGCGCCTGGCCCATTGCCGGGAAAACCCCTACGAGGTGCTGACCGACTGGATCCCTGAGCCCGAGCCGGCCGCTCTGCTGCGCCACGAAGTCCAGCGCCAGCTCGACCTGGTGGCCCACGTCGGCTGCTCTCCCTCCAGCCCGCGCCTGTCGTTTCGCATCCGCCAGCACGACCTGGACTACGTGCGCGGCCTGTTGCGCCTGCGCGGCGTCGATCCCGGCCGCCCGTGGATCCTGCTGCACCCGGGCGCCAGCGCCGCGTCGCGCCGCTATCCGGTGTCGCACTGGGTAAAAGTGATCGAGCTGCTGGCCGAGCGCGACGCCGCGCCCGTGGTCCTGGCCGGTTCCAGCGTCGAGCAGGACATCATCGAGGCCATCCGCCGCGCCAACCGTGGCTCCCGGAACGTGGCTGACGGTCCCAAGGTGGTCGACCTGACGGGTGCGCTCAACCTGGGGCAGCTGGGCGCGGCGCTCAGCCTGGCCACGGTGGCCGTCACCAACAACAGCGGCCCCGCCCACATCGCCGCCGCGATCGGCACACCCGTGCTCACGCTGTACGCGCTGACCAATCCGCAGCACGCACCGTGGCATGTGAAAAGCCGGGTGCTGTTCCATGATGTGCCTTGCCGCTTCTGCTACAAGAGCATGTGCCCGGAAGGTCACCACGCCTGCCTGGACAATATCGCGCCGGAGCGGGTGGTCAATGAACTGATTCAACTGAAGGAGACCAGCATCCTGCACAGCATGCGATGAACAAACTGAGTACGGCAGTCCGTGACACACGTCGGCACACGTCGGCACAGCGCACCACACCACACTGCCGGCCAAGGCCCGACCCACCGGCCGCTGGCCGACAACTGTCCGGCAATGGCACGCGATCGGCTACACTGGCACGCTGCGGTGGCGGCAATCGGCCCCAGGCAGGCGGTGGGCGTGGGCGTGGTTGTGGTTGTGAGTACGGCTCGCTTTTCAAACAGTCTTGGAAGTGCGATGGGAGCAGGATGAGACAGGCGGAGGTGTGCGACAGATTCGGCGTCGAAGCATGGCCGGCGCGACCCGGCGAAAAGCTGGGAATCGCGCTCGCAACGTTGGGCAGCCTCCCCATCAACGGCTTGCGCATTCGCCTCGACGGTACCTGCGGGTGGTTCATCTGGGCGGGCGGCGAGCCGTCCACCGATCCCGACTTTTACCAGGCGCTGCACGTCGAGCACATCCCCGACTATCTGCCCTGCGTCGAACCCTACCTTTCACTCCCTCCGGGCTACCGCTTCCAGATCGCCGACGATTACGAAGACGTCTGGTTCGACCCGGCACTGCTGTCCTCCGAAGGCCCCGCTGCGGACGACCAATAAACTCCGTCCATTCCGATACCCGACCCGATGCCCTTCCGACTCCTGGTAAATGCCGCGCTCAAGCGCACGATCCGTCACCTGTGGGATGACCTGCCCACCGTTGAGACCATGCGCAAGACCTACACCGATGCCGACCGTCTCGGTGCGATCGGCCGGAAGCGCGTTTCCGTCGTGTTCGATGAGGTCGGCGGCGTACCCGTGGAATGGATCGGGCCACGGCATCTGGCCTCTGAAGGCATGGTCGTTCACCTGCACGGTGGCGGCTTCGCGGTGCGCCCGACGCTGACCGACCGGCGCTTTGGCGCGTGGCTGGCGCGCAAGCTGGGACGTCCCGTCCTGCTGATCCCATACCGCCTGGCTCCGGAGTTCCCGTTCCCGGCCGGGCTGGACGATTGCTCCGCCGTGTATGCTGCCTTGCTGGCCACTGGCATTCCCGCAAGCAGGATCGTGGTAACCGGCCACTCGGCCGGCGCCAACCTGGCGCTTGCCACGCTGATGCGTGCGCGGGACGCCGGTCTGCCGCAACCGGGCGGCGCCATCCTGATGTCTGCACCCATCGATCTGACGGCCGCAAGTCCATCCGCCAAGACGAACGCGAAGAACGACTGCATGATGGGACCGAACGCCTGGCCATGGACGTGGAAGGTCTACCTCGGTGCCACGCCTCCCGACCATCCCGAGGCATCGCCGCTCCTGGGCGACTGGAGCGGACTGGCCCCCATCCACCTCCACATCTCCAGCCAGGAAATCCTGCTTGACGACAGCCGGCGCGCCGCCGAACTTGCGCACAGGGCAAACACCCCGGTGCGCTTGAAGGTATGGTACGACGTGCCGCACAGTTTCTACTTCATGGACCTGTTGGCCGACGCCAGGCGCTGCCGCGCCGATATGCTGGCATTCGTCCGCAGCGTACTTCGGTGTTAGCCATTGCTTGCACTGGGTCGAACGCTGCCGGCCCGTCCATACCGGCGGCTTGACGGATGCGCTTTTCCGTTCCGATTCGCCATTGAATCCTTGACGAGGTAGACATGTTTATCGCACACGCGCCCGTTGGCTACCTGCTTGGGTCGTCGTTCATCAAACGGGCCGGAACGGCGCCGATCACGGCCACGATGGCAATCTGGGTCTCCATCCTGGGCTCGCTGGCGCCGGACGTCGACATGCTGTATTTTTACCTGATCGACCACCGCCAGACCCATCACCACAAGTACCTCACGCACTGGCCCGTCGTCTGGCTCACGCTGCTGGTGTGCGCGCTCGGCTGGCGCCTGGCACGACGCCATTCCCGCGCTGCCACGGCATCGGTCCTGTTTGCCGCATGCGCGCTGGTGCACCTGCTGATGGATACCATCGTCGGCGACATCTGGTGGCTGGCGCCGCTGACCGACAACCCTTTTTCGTTCTTCACGGTCCAAGCTCGCTTCACGCCATGGTGGCTGAACTTCGTCCTGCACTGGTCGTTCGCGCTTGAATTGGGGCTGCTTGCCTGGGCCCTCGCGCGCTATCGCCGCAGCCGTCGTGTAACGCTCCGCTGATCGAAGGCGATCAAGGGTTAAAGCTCAACACGCCGAAGCTCAAGACGCCGGCGTGGCCGCCGTCGCCCCCTGTGCCTTGCCACGCGCGGCCGGCGCTTGCGGGCGAGCGCGCGTCGCGCCGGACGGCGCCTTGGCGCGCTGTTCCTGCCTGGCCGCCTGGAACAGCTCCAGCGGCACCGCCTGCGCCATGGCGCGCATGCCCTGATCGTTCGGATGCAAATGGTCGCCGCTGTCGTAGGCCGCCAGCATCTGGCTCGGCTGGGCCGGATCGCGCACGGCGAGATCGAAGTCGATCACGCCATCGAACTCCCCGCCCGTGCGTATCCAGCGGTTGACTTCCTCGCGCACCGCGTCTTTGGCCGCCGAGTAGTAGTTGGCGAATGTCGTGCCTTTGAACGGCGTGAGCGTGGCGCCAAACACTTTCACGCCCTTGTCGTGCGCCCGCGCGATCAGTTGCCGGTAGCCGGCGATCAGTTCCTGGGCCGTGACCGTTTCCGAAGCGGGCGCGCCGGCGCCCGGATGGCCGATGTCGTTGATGCCGATGAGGACGACCAGGTACTTCACGCCGGCGGTGGCCAGCACGTCGCGGTCGAAGCGCGCCAGCGCCGCCTTGCCGAACGGCGGCCAGCTGGCCGGATCGCGCAGCAGGCGGTTGCCGCCGATGCCGCGATTGACCACGCCCACCGCGCCCGCCGCCCCATGATCACCGGGCCGACCCAGCAGGCGCATCGCAAACACGTCCGGCCAGCGCCGGTTGGTGTCCTTGGTCGTGGTCGATCCATCCGTGATCGAATCGCCGAACGTCACCAGCGCGGCGCGCGCCGGTCCCCCGTCCACATCCACTTCGGTCAGGAAGGGCCAGGACTGGATCGAGCGCTCGACCGGCAGGCTGGCCTTGGCCGTATGGTCGCCGGCCGTCGAGACATAGCTGGTCTGGAATGCGGCGCTGTGCACCGTCTGCGCCTGGACCTGGTCGGGCAGGTACAGGCTGACCGCCAGGTCGGCCATCGCCGGCACGGCCAGCTCGATGGGGTCGCTGAGCGCGGGCGCGCCGGGGGCCAGCGTCACCGCGCCTTGCCCGCCGAAGGTGACGCCGCGTTCGCTGCCCGCGACGACCTCGGCGCCGGCCTTGCGCAGGCCCACGCGCACCGCGCCCAAGCGCAAGGGGGTGGCGCCGAATTCATTGGACAGGCGGATGCGCACGCGGCTGCCTCCCACGCTGGTGTGAACGATCAGCCTCAAGGTCTGGTCACGGAAAGTCTGCAGCTGCTCGTTCTGCGGCGCGGGGGCCGGCGCGGTGCCCCAGGTGCCCACCCAGGTGGCCGACGCTCCCGGGTCCTGTGCCGCCCACGCGATGCCGGTCAGCCCGGTCCCCAACAAGCCCAGCGCCAGCGCGGCGGCGCGCATCAGGCGCGCGCATGCCCGCCCCTTCACAGCGTATTGACCCACACACGTCTCCTCATGGTTGATATTTTTGGATGTATCGATGCCGCCCGCAGCATACCGCAGCAGCCCGGCCAGCCTCAAGCCGAGGCCGCCGGCGCGTCCTCGGCGGCATTGACGCTGGCCTGCGCCGCCTTCTCGCGCGCGAGCCAGTTCACCAGCGCCAGCAGGGCGGCGGTGTCGACCGGCTTGACGAAGTAGTGGTTGAAGCCCGCGGCGAAGGACTTGTCCTTGTCTTCCTGGCGGCCGTAGCCGCTGACGGCCACCATCGTGGCGCCGGCCGTCTCGGGCGTCTTGCGCAGGCGCGCAACCAGCTCGTTGCCATCGAAGTCCGGCAGGCCGATGTCGAGCAGGCACAGTTGCGCGGACATGGCGCGCCCCATCACCAGGCCTTCCGCCGCGCCATGTGCCACCACCACGTCGTGCCCGGCCGCTTCCATCATCATGCACAGCATCTGCGCGGCATCCTCGTTGTCATCGACCACCAGGCAGCGCAGCCGCACGCCGCCGTCGGCCGCCACCACGATGCGTTCCTGCGCTCCATCCGGTACCGCGCTCACGCACGGCAGCGCCACCGTCAGGGTGCTGCCCTGCCCCAGCCCGGGGCTGGCAGCGGCCACCGTGCCGCCGTGCAGCTGCACCAGCGTCTTCACCAGCGCCAGCCCGAGACCCAGGCCGCCCTGGGAGCGGTCCGAGGTGCGCTCGCCCTGGGTGAACAGATCGAACACCCGGTCGATGAGTTCGGGCTGCATGCCGATGCCGTTGTCGCTCACGGTCAGCACCAGCTGCTCGCCGCCGCCGTCCAGCCTGACGTCGATGCGCCCGCCCTCGGGGGTGTACTTGGCCGAGTTGTTCAGGAGGTTGGCCACCACCTGCACCAGGCGCTTGTGGTCGCCGTTCACGTACAGCGGCTGCGGCGGCAGGGCCAGCGACAGGGTCTGCTGCTTGCTGGCGATCAGCGGACCGGCCTGCTCGGCGGCGTCGTGCACGATGCGGCCGAATTCCAGCGTCTCCTTCTTCAGTTCCACCAGTCCGCGCGTCACGCGCGACACGTCCAGCAGGTCGTCGATCAGGCGCGTCATGTGGGTGGCCTGGCGCACGATGATGTTGGCGGTGCGCGCCACCACCGGTTCCTGCGCATGCAATTGCTTGAGCAGGTGGGCGCCGGCGCTGATCGGCGCAAGGGGATTGCGCAGCTCGTGCGCCAGCATGGCCAGGAACTCGTCCTTGCGCTTGTCGGCCGCCAGCAGCAGCGCTTCGGCGGCGTCGCGCTGGGCTTTCTTGCGCTCCAGCGTGGCCGCCATGTCGTCGAGCGCGCGCGCAAGCTGGCTGATTTCCTCGGTGCCGTAGCGCATCCCGGTGTGCGTGCCGGGCGCGCCGGAAGCGATCCGGTGGGCCGTGTCCGCCAGCGCGCGCACGCGCCGGGCGATCAGCAGGTCGCCGCCGAACCAGGCCGCCAGCAGGGCGAACACCACCGTCAGGCACAGGCCGATGGCGGCCAGCATCTGGTCTTCGTGGGCGCGCGCCACGATGTGTTGTTGCGGCACCCCGATCATCACCGTGTACTCGGTCAGGGTGGGCGAACCCACGCGCGCAAACGCGTAGATGCGCTCGACCCCGTCGATGTCGGCCAGCAACGCCGGACGGGGCCGGGTGCGGCCGACCGACCACAGCGCCGCAGGCAGGCGCTTGCCCAGCCAGGCGGGCCCGTCCGGCCGGCGCGAGATCACGGCGCCTTCCGCATCGACCGTCCACATGACCGACCCTTCGGGCAGGTGGATGTCCGCCACGAATTTATCCAGCTCGGTCAGGTCGATGGCCGCGAACAGCACGGCCTTGACCTGCGTGCCCTGCATCACGGGATAGGTGAGGTTGATGGTGTGCTTGCCGATCACCCGGCCGAACACGTAATTGCCGGCAATGAAGCGGCGTTCCGCCACCGCGCGCCGGAAGTGCGGGCGGTCGCCCAGGTTCACCGGCTGGGTCATCGGCACGGCGCTGCAACTGACGTTGCCGTCCAGCTGGATGACGCCGAAGTTCACATAATCGGAGTTTTTCGACAGCACATCGGCCAGCACCTGGTTGCAGCCGATGGAATCGTTCAGCAGGCTGGGCACGCTCGACAGGTCGCGCATGATCTGCATGGCGCCGTCCACCGACTTGGCTTCATTGGCGGCCGCCAGATTGGCCAGCCGCTGCAGGTTCTCGCGCGCCGCATCGATGGCGTGGGCCCGCTCGCGCACGCCGGACGCGAGCGTCATCGCCACCATGGGCGCCATCGCCAGCGCAACCAGCAGAATGAGCCGGGCACGCAAGCTGCCGGCCCCCAAGCGGTTGACCTGGAACACGGCTTTACGCGAAGCGGGTGGCGGAGCGTCAGCTTG